>JBCBQE010000252.1:0-8267 GCA_039820385.1 Cyanobacteria bacterium J06635_10 | reverse complement strand
GTGAAACAACAATCTGCTGAAATACAGGAGCTGTTTGAGAAATGGGTATATCCTCAGAAAGAACCAACTAACTCAAGCAAATAGCAACGCCAATGTTAAACTTACGAGATTATCAAGTTACTAAACTGCTATACAAAAGCGATAATTCTTTGGTTTATCGTAGCTATCGAGTTGTTGATCAGCAACCGGTGATCTTAAAAGTTCTTAATGACCCATATCCCACTCCAGAAAAAATTGCTTGGTTCAAGCAGGAATATGAATTAACTCGTAAGCTTAATCTCCCAGGTGTCGTAACTGCTTATGCCTTAGAACGCCATGAACGACATTGGGTAATAGTACTGGAAGATTTTGGTGGCGATTCTCTAACGCAATTAGGATTAGCTGGTAAATTAAAACTTAGGGATTTCTTGAAATTAGCCATCTCCATCTCAGAAATTATCGGACAAATTCATGCCATAAAGGTAATTCATAAAGACATCAATCCCTCAAACATTATTTTAAAATCAGTAACAAATCAAGTTAAAATAATCGACTTTGGCATTTCTACAGTACTTTCGAGAGAAAATATGAATTTCCAAAGTCCTACTATTTTAGAAGGAACTTTGCCCTATATTTCCCCTGAGCAAACGGGACGAATGAACCGCTCCATAGATTATCGTACCGATTTCTACTCTTTAGGCATTACCTTCTATCAACTATTGACTGGACAACTTCCTTTTCCAAGTAAAGATTCCTTGGAACTAGTTCATAGTCATATAGCTAAACAAGCAATTTCTCCCCAAAATTTGCGCTCAGATTTACCTGAGATAATTTCAGATATTGTCATGAAACTGATGGCTAAAAATGCAGAAGAGCGCTATCAGTCAGCCTATGGTTTGAAAGTAGATCTAGAAAAATGTTTAAGTCAAATTAAAAATGAGCGGCTCATTTCACCATTCCTAATTGGAAGTTGCCATCGCATAGAACAATTGATGATTCCTCAAAAGCTATATGGGCGTGAGGCTGAGCTAGAAATTCTCCTAGCTGGATTTGAGCGGGTTAGCAAAGGTACCTCACAGATATTATTGGTGTCTGGATACTCTGGGGTGGGAAAATCGGCACTGATTAATGAAATTCACAAACCAGTTACTGCTAAGAAAGGACACTTCCTTGCAGGTAAGTATGAACAGTACAAGCAAAATATCCCTTATTATTCCTTCTCTCAAGCTTTTAACGAATTATGCAACCAGCTTTTAACTAATAGTAAAATCTTACTTGAAAAACTAAAAACAGATATCCTGCAAGCTATTGGCAATAATGGTCAAATTTTAATAGATATTATCCCAAAGCTTGAGCTATTAATTGGTCAACAACCAACAGTAGCCAATGTTAGTTCACACGAAGCCCATAACCGCTTAAAATTAGTTTTTAATAACTTCCTTAAAGTCATTTGTCAACCAGAGCATCCTATTGTTTTATTTCTTGACGACCTTCAATGGGCAGATACAGCCTCATTAGACTTACTTAAAACTATTGTTGATGATAATCAAATCAAATATTTACTTATTATTGGAGCTTATAGGGATAATGAAGTTGACTCCAAACATCCACTTAATCTGGTCATAAATAATCTCAAGGAAAGCGAAATTAATTGTTCAGAAATTAACTTAAATAGTCTCACTCAAGAAAATGTCAATGAGCTGATTGCAGATACTTTTAAATCTTCAAGTATTTTCTGTTATACTCTTAATGAGATAATCTATCAAAAAACTCAAGGTAATTGCTTTTTTACCATTCAATTTTTGCAATCACTCTATACAGATGGACTACTGAGTTTTGATGCTTTCAGAAGGCAGTGGCAATGGGATGTCAGGCAGATTCAGGCGAGAGATATTACTGATAATGTTGTGGAGTTAATGACTGGTAAAATCGCTAAATTATCAGAATTAACCCAAAAAAGCTTACAGTTGGCAGCTTGCATTGGGAATTACTTTGACTTATCAACTCTAGCAGCCCTCGCCGAAACTCAGCCCCAGCAGTTGTTATTAGCTCTGTTTCCAGCACTCCAAGAAGGACTTATTATCCCATTAAATAGTCAATATAAATTGCTGATTGTACAAAGTAATATTAATACTAACGAAATTAAGCTCAAGTTTTTACACGACCGAGTTCAGCAAGCTGCTTATTCTCTAATTCCAGACCATAAGAAGCAAGCTAATCACTATCAAATTGGGTGCTTACTACTTGCTAAATTTGAAGCAGAAAAACTTGAAGAAGAGATATTTAATATTGTCAATCAATTGAATCTTGGAATTTCCTTAATCTATAATGAAAAAGAACGGCTTAAAATCGCCGCCTTAAATTTAAGAGCAGGGAAAAAAGCCAAAGCGAATTCAGCTTATGCTTCCGCAGTAAAGTACTTGAGAACTGGGTTAGAACTTTTGCCAGAAAAAGCATGGGAGCAACAATACGATCTAACTTTCAATTTCTATGTCGAAACCATAGAAGCTGAATACTTAAATACAAACTTCAAATCAGCCGAGCAGTTGTCAGATATAGCCCTTAAACAGGTGCAAAAAAATTGGGAAAAAGCCAAAATTTTCCAAACAAAGATTCAGTTTTGTATTGCCCAAAACCAAATGGAATCTGCCATAGAACTTGGGCTAAATGTCTTAGAAATGCTTGATGTTCCTCTAGTGGAATCCCTACCTGAAAACCTCAATATTCAAGCACTAGAGCACCTCCCATTGATCCAAGATCCCGTTAAGCTTCTTGCTCAAAATATCCTCGTCATTTTGCATGTACCTGTGTACATTACTAAGCCTGAGCTTTTGCGTAAAATCGTCTGTTCTTCTGTCAATTTTTGTCTGCACTATGGTAATTCAGCTTTGTCGGCATTTATCTATGCCTATTATGGATTGGTACTTTGTGTAGGATTTTTTGACATCGAGTCTGGTTATCTTTGCGCTCAGTTAGCCCAGCGAATTTTAGAAAAGTTTGATACCAAAGAAATTAAATGTAAAGTTGAAGTATTGGTAAGTTCCGGTATTTCTCCTTGGCGAGAACATGGGACTAAAGCAGTAGTATTACTGCGTCAAGCAGCCAAGACAGGTTTAGAAATAGGGGATCTAGAGTATACCTGTCATGCTGTTGCTACTTGGTATACTGGTATTTTTCTAGTTGGAGAATCTCTAGAATTAATCTCTCAACAATATACTTTTTACAAGGAACTATTGCAGTCCCTCAAACAAGAATTTTTTTTGAATTATTGCGAGATTTGGGAACAGACAGTCTTGAACTTAAAGGAGGTTTCCACTTTTTGCAAAGAGTTGATTGGCGAGGCTTTTGACGAGCGGAAAATGCTACCATTTCTGCAAAAAACGCAGAATTTTACCTCTTTATCTGCTTTATTTATTATGAAGACTGTGCTCAGTTATTTATTCAAAGATTATGAGCAAGCCGTTACTCACGCTCACAGCGCAGCAAAATATAAACAAGGCGTGGCAGGTTTATTTCTTTCTAGCCAGCTTCCTTTTTACGACTCACTAGCTCTGCTTGCTATGTATCCGAATTCCAACGAGCAGATTAAAAAGGAAAACTTGGAGCTAGTTGAAGCTAACCAGAGACAAATGTATCTCTGGGCTAGTCATGCACCCATGAATTTTCAACATAAATACGATCTAGTAGAAGCAGAAAAAGCCCGAGTCTTGGGACAAAGTTGGCAAGCTGAACAACTTTATGAACGAGCTATTCGAGGAGCTAAGCAGTATGAATTTGTCCACGAAGAAGCCCTAGCTTATGAAAGAGCAGCTGAGTTTTACCTGGCAGTTGATAGAGAAGAAATCGGTCAATTCTACCTCAAAAATGCCCATCATTGTTATACCCGTTGGGGGGCAAAAGCAAAAGTAAAACAGTTAGAAGAAGAATATCCCCAGTATTTATTAGGAGTAAGCAATCAAAGTAAATCTAAAAGTCTGAGTACAACTATATCTACCACTGGTACTGATGGAGAAATTCTCGATTTAAACACTGTTATTAAAGCATCTCAAGCAATTTCTGGTGAACTTCAACTAGAAAACCTCCTGCAAAAACTAATGAGAATTGTGATTGAAAACGCAGGAGCACAAAAAGGTTTTCTCCTTTTCAATAATGAAAATAATTGGGTTATTGAAGCGCAAGGAACAGTAAATAGTGATGAAATTACTACCTTACAGTCAATTCCCATAGAATCTCTAGACCCTGATAACTCCCTTCATATATTACCAAGTACGATTATAAATTATGTCGCCCACACCAAAGAATATCTTGTTTTAAATGATGCAGCCTCTGAAGGAAAATTTATTAATGACCCTTATATTATCGCCACACAAAGTAAATCAATTCTGTGTAGTCCTTTACTTAATCAAGGCAAATTAACAGGAATTGTTTATTTAGAAAATAACTTAACAAAAAGTGCATTTACTTCAGAACGAATCCAACTTTTAAATATACTCTCTGCTCAAGCTGCTATCTCCATTGATAATTCAAGACTTTATCAAAACCTAGAACAAAAAGTAGAAGAACGCACCAAAGAACTATCTCAAACCCTAGATATTCTCAAAGCAACTCAAGCAGAACTCCGTTTTGAAAATGACCTGCTTAAAATTGCTGAACAACCTTCAAATTTTGATTATCAAGTTGGTGGAAGTTTGCCTATGGATGCACCAACTTATGTGGTACGACAAGCAGATAGAACCCTTTACAAAGCATTAAAACAAGGTGAGTTTTGTTATATTTTAAATTCCCGACAAATGGGTAAATCTAGTCTCATGGTACGCATGATGCACCATCTAAACCATGAAGGATATAAATGTGCAGCCATAGAACTAACCCGTATTGGTACGCAAAATGTTACAATTGAGCAATGGTATAAGGGACTGGCTATTGATTTATTGCGGAATTTTGGCTTACGAAAAAAAGTTAATTTTAAAGCTTGGTGGAATGAGCGATTAGATATTTCTCCCGTACAAAGATTAGGTGAATTTATTGAAGATATTTTATTAGTTGAAGTTAATTCAGATAAGCTTGAATCGGTGAAAAAACTAGTCATTTTTATCGACGAAGTTGACAGTATTTTAGGATTAAAATTCCCCGCAGATGACTTTTTCGCCTTGATTCGCTCTTGCTATAATCAACGAATGATTAATCCAGGTTCTAGATATCAGGATCTAACCTTTGCTTTTTTTGGCGTTGCTACTCCCTCAGAATTAATGACTGACAGCAAGAGAACTCCCTTTAATATTGGTCAAGCAATTGAACTAGAAAGCTTTAAAAAACATGAAGTACAACCCTTATTATATGGATTGGCTCAAAAAGTCAGTAATCCTCAAACCATCCTTCAAGAAGTGTTAAACTGGACGGGGGGACAGCCTTTTTTGACCCAAAAGCTTTGTCGGCTTATTGGTAGCACTCAAGTCCCTATTCCCACCAACGGTGAAACTGAGTGGATAGAAAATTTAGTACAAGAAAAAATTATTCACAATTGGGAAACTCAAGATCAACCAGAACATTTGAGAACGATTCAAAATCGTATTCTCAAAAGCAAAAACAGGAAGCAAATTCTAACACTTTATCAACAAATATTGAAGCAAACAGAAATAATTGTTATTGACAGTCCAGAAGAACGAGAATTACGCTTGTCAGGACTGGTAATCAAGCAAGATGGGAATCTCAAAATTCATAACCGCATTTATAAATCCATCTTTGATTGCTCTTGGGTTCAACGGGTAACAAGTACCTCAAAATAATTTATCACAAGTTCCGATTAAACGAAGTCAGAAATCTGCTGTATATATAAACCTCATGAAAACAACTTGTGGAAGTCATGATGATTAAATAATCTGTATTTCTATAAAACCGTACAATCGAAATCCAACAAGATTAAATTCAATGGCGATCGCACACATGGCATGATTGTGGTACATCAACTTCTAAAGTATTGCTATCTGCTGATTTTCACATACCCCCAGATATATTTACTGCGGATTTGCAAATTTTTATTCTCAGTGGTTGTATTCAAATCGACTCTTTCAAACGCTGTATAACCTTGCTGGGATACCGATTCAGCTCCACGGACAACAAAAGATTCATAGATGCATACATTTGGGCATTATTTCATTTTTTCTTATACTAAATTGTGGATTTAGTCAAGGCAATGGATTCACATTTTATAGTAAAAAAAGCATTTATCATATTTATTTAATATTTTGAGTTACCTTTTATTGTTAATCGCATCCCGATATTCTCTTGTTATGCATTTACTTTTTGATTAAATATTTGAGGATTAAGTTGGCAAATCACTTTGTTTCATATCTAAATAATTCATGTAAGGCTGCAATCCTGCAATTAAATTATAAAAAATAAAAATGATCCAAAAATCATAAAATACTTTAAAAATTGCACATCAGGCATTTGAATCTTTAATGTATGCTTTAGCAACAGGTGAATGGAATAATTTTTTAGAAATGCTGACAGAATACTTTAGCTTCTGGTTTCCTCAAGGAAAATACCAGGGTTTAAATATCGGGAAATAACGAGCAAAAGAGTTTTTTGAATATATTTCACAAGAATTAAATGGAGTAATTAAACTTACTTCCACCGAAAGAATTACTAGCAACGAAACAACAGTAGTATTTGAATTTCATGACGAAGGGCAGTTAATGGGAAAACCCTATAAAAACCGAATTGCAATATCATTCGATGTGCGTGAAGACAAAATTTGTGGATACCGCGAATACTTTGGAAGTGATGGAAAATCTAATTAGTTGTTAGTTGTTAATTATTATCAATATTCGGTTGATTAAGTTCCTGACATTTAGCAGTTGCGGCTTCATATGCCGATAAATATTCTTTACCGCCTAACATTACATCTCCATAATATTCATAGGGCGCATCACCATAAATTGGCAATGGGTCATCTTCAGGATAATCTTCTTTTGATTCTTCGATTATCTTTTTCAGTTTTTTTACGGTAAATGTTTGTGCTGTAAAGTACCACATTTCCTGAGACTCCTTAGCTAAATGCGGTAAATGTGGATCGAGTATTCGCGAATCTATTTCTATCCAAGCGTGTTCGAGAAGTTTGTAAGGCTTACTTTTAATCACCAAAAAGCCTTGAGCATAAATTGCACCCTCAGTAGCCAATACCGCTTGATAAGCATTGTCGAAAGGTTTTTTAGCTTTACTTTTGATTTGAGCAGCAATTTCTCGGGAACCAGCAACATCGAGCAACTTATCCATAGTTAACAGTGAGCCGTGAACAGTACCATGACAGTTAAGATTTTTGATTTTAACTCTTTACTCCTAACTTTACCTCATTCCCAAGCAAATCCAATGGCGATCGCCATCAGTAGGGTGAATATTCCCAAGGCGATAAGTGCGGCGAATAATACTTTTTGATAAATACGGTTAAGTTTGTCTTCGCTGAGTTTTCTTTGGTTTCTCTCTTTTTTAAGTTCTGCAATTAAATCGTTGAGTCGTGGTTTTTGCTGTTTTTGAATAAATGATGCTAAGTAATCATGTACGAGTTGATATCTATCGGCGGGATTTTCGGGTATTAAAACTACTATACCGGCTTCAACAAAGATTCGTATTACTAAGTCTAATTGATTGGTTTCTTTGCTTAATTCTTCTAAAGATAAGGCTCGCAAATCTCTTTCTAACTCCGAACGAGTTTTTAAGGGACGAGTACCTTTTTCATCTGTAAGTAAATATAACAGTAATTCCGCCACTTGACGATGCAAAGTGCCACAGTCTTCTACTACTTCTTTCATATAGCGTTTGACCAATTCTTCTTTTGGTCCGCAATTTTCATACTGTACTAATGTAGTAATATTCTCGGTTTGTAATTGTGCTCCTACTACTTGTAATTCAATTGGACGAACTTCTCCATATTTGGCGGATAAATCTTCTACTAATTGCTCAATTAAACATGGCTCTAAATGAAAATTTGAATGTTGTGTCAAGCGTTTAATTAAGGATTTAGCATCTGACGATGCAAAGTTATCTAATTTATAAAGAATATTTTTACTGAGAATATCATTATTGATAATATTCATACTGGATAGACGATTACATTCTAGTAGATAATGTAAGTAATCTTCTCGTAAAGATAAAATAACTTTGACACTTAAAATGTTCAGACAATCTCCAATAAATTCAAAAAATTGTCTCCTTTGAATTGCTGAATCATAAACAAAGAAGAATTCTTCAAATTGATCGAAAATTAATACAATTCGTAAGTTACGCCA
>JBCBQE010000251.1:0-8303 GCA_039820385.1 Cyanobacteria bacterium J06635_10 | reverse complement strand
TCGTAATATGAAATTATGATTTCACATTGCAGGAGACGTAACAGTGTTACGTCTCTACACAGGTTTCATGTTTTTGAGAAAATGTATATAAATGCAATTCATAGTAAAATTGCAGCAACGCCCTTTTTTTGATCAAAAAATCTCGTTAGTAAGGATGCATTAGACTTTTTAAAGCTGAGAGGAAAAACGCCACGTGTGGTTTTAAGCACCGTAGCGTTTTCCTTATGGATGATATTACTCCTAACCCCTAACTCCTAACTCAATTTTTCCTGAATATCTTTCCAGCGAACACCTTCCAAACTGGGCACAATCATTTGAGCCGCACCAACTCGTTGAGGTAAACCGATTCCTATAGTTTGCATACCTGCTGCAAGGGCTGCTTCAACACCAGCAGTTGCATCTTCTACTACAACACATTGAGATGGTTCTAATCCTAGCTCACTAGCTACATATAAAAACAAATCTGGCGCTGGTTTGGAACGCGTGACGCTTTTACCATCGGCGATGAAATCGAATTTATCGGCAATTCCCAGTCTTTCAATTACCTTAGGAGCATTCTTACTTCCCGAACCAATAGCAATTTTAATCCCAGCGGCATGCAATTCATCAATTAAATTACTAGCACCTGGTAACAAATTGTCTGAGGTTATTCCCTGAATAAATTCAACATAGTAGCGGTTTTTACGCTCCATCATCTCTTCCATTTGCGATTCCGTGTAATTTCTATCCCCAATGATTTTTACCAATGAATCTCGACGGGAGATACCCCGTAATGCTTCATTCGCTTCACGGTTGAAGGGAATACCCTCCTCGTCTGCTAATTTCTGCCAAGCTTGGTAGTGAAATTTTTCTGTATCGGTAAGTACCCCATCCAAACCAAAAATAAAACCTTTTATTTCTACGCTGGTAACTTCAGGTTTCAGATCGAAGGAATAGCGCTTGCCACGCCAGTAAATTTTAAATTGGATGCGTTTCCATGTGGGAGGTAGATTCGGTTTTGCTACTGGACCATTTTCCGTAAATTGGATGCCAGCATATCCAAAAACTACAGCTTGCCAAACATTACCACAAGATGCGGCGTGAATTCCATCTGCTGCATTACCGCGTGTATTTTCTAAATCTACGAATGCTGCTAATCTAAAAAGTTCGTAAGCTTCCCCCGTTTTACCTAAAGAAGCTGCCACAAGTCCCTGAATAGCCGGGCCTAAAGAAGAACCATAAGTGATGTCAGTACGGGGTGCGTAATAATCCCAGTTTTTTCTGAGAACTTCTTTACCATAATCAGTTTCCGCAGTTCTCTCCATTAAATACAGTAACATTAATACATCGGGTTGCTTGAGGATTTGCCGCTTGTTAACTTCCTTGAGGCCCAACAAAGCTGGCATCGAACAGCTCCGCGGTTCGTAATCGTCAAGGTTCGTATCTTGTAATTGAAAAAAGCCCTCAAACTGCTCTATAATTCCTGTTTCCCGATCGTAGGGAATAAACATATTTTCAACAATATCTGCCCAACGCCAGCGACGCTTCTGAGTTAATTGCAGCTTTTCTTCTAATTCGATCGCTTTTTGAGGAAAATTATTATTCAGCCAATCGTAAACCTCAAGGGCTTTTTGTAAATGCCATTGCGCCATCCGGTTGGTAAAAGCATTGTTATCCACATTTTCGTGATATTCATCTGGCCCGATTACATCGCGAATTTCATAGTGTTCCCGCTTAATATTTAGCTCGACACGGCTACTCCAAAATAAAGCAGTATCAAGAATAATCTCTGCACCAAAATCCCGCATCCATTCGTCATCACCGGTAACTCGCCAGTAAAACCAAGCTGCAATGGCAATATCAGCACTAATGTGAATTTCGCGATCGCGAACCCAAATACGGATATCTTCTTCATAAAAATTTTCTGGCGCTGCCCATCTCGGAGTTACTTCATCGCCAGTAGTGGCACTTTCCCAAGCATACATTGCACCTCGAAAACCGTAGTATTTTGCTTTGCGTCGCGCTCCTTCTAAAGTATGGTAACGATAGGTAAGTAAATTGCGAGCAATATCCGGTTGAGTAAATAGGAAAAACGGTAGTATAAAAAATTCTGTATCCCAAAATATATGACCGCGATATCCGAAGCCAGATAGAGTTTTGGCGGGAATACTAACTCGCGAGTCGTGGCGAGAAGCGGCGATCAATAATTGAAATAAATTGTAGCGTAAGCCAAATTGAGCTCGATTGCTTGCTTCGATTTCGATGTCGCTGTAATCCCATACCGCCTCCCAGGCATGTTCGTGTAGGCTCAGTAATTTGTCATAGCCTGGTAGTTCTTCTAACTTATTCCTCGCAGTAATGTGCGGATCTTTTACCTCTCGTGAAGTAAAAACTGTAACTAATTTTTCAACATCGATGGTTTCTCCTCTTTTAATCTCGAACTTTGCTTCCATAGTCGGAAAACCCGGAACGCTAATATCTCGATATTCGGCTTTACTCCCTGATATTGCTAACTTAAACGCCATCCCCAATTCAGAGCGAGAACTTCTAGTGCGAACATGTAACCAACTACTAGCTTCCCTATAACCTTGATCGAGAATTAACCAAGGATTGAATCCATCATTATCTTCTGGATTACCATCAATACTTGCTCTAATGCCAATTTTCCCATCAAAATCAATTGCCTTGAGTCGAATACGTAGTGCTAAAACATGTTCGCACTCAAGGCTAGCGAAGCGTTCAAAGTAAAGATCGATTGTTTTACCATTGGGGCTGCGCCAACTAATTTTACGACTAACAATACCCCGCTTTAAGTCTAACTGACGCTGATAACTGAAAATTTCTCCTTTGTCTAAACGGAATTCTTCGTCATCGATCGCAATATACAAAGGTAGCCAATCAGGACAATTAACTAGTTCTGTATAATAAATAGGAACATCATCATATAAACCATTAATTAATGTGGCGGCTACTGCACCGGGATAACCTTCCTCAAAACTCCCTCGCGTTCCCAGGTATCCATTACCGATCGTAAACACAGTTTCTTTGTAATTGAGCTGCTCGGGGGCAAACTGGGTTTCTGTGAGCACCCAACGGTCATAGAATAAATTGGGATCTAAAATAGTTTCATCCATCGTTATCAACCATATCGTTTCTGTTTACAAAATTTAACTAAATTTTGCTGGAATTGCTTCAATTATGTGTAACTTTTCGGAAAATTTCTAGAGTATGTAAAGATTATTTTTGATATTCCACTAATAAGAATTGCCTACTTGTTGGCAGGTTAACAAGCAAGTATTAGTGAGTAGGATTAAGCCTTACGATGTTAATTTACATTCTGTTACACAGTGCGGGTTTATTTATGGCTACCTACTTATAAACTTTGATGGGAGCATCCGTGGCAGGTGTAAATTTATTTTTTTGTAGTGCGTTCCCGAATGGTAGCGCATAGTTCTAACTGGCGATCGCGTACAGTAAGGAGCGAGATGCTCACGAACCGGCTTTATGATTACCGGTGCCCTCGTGAGGCAGAAGAGAGGGAGTAGAAGGGGAGACATTTTATAGGAAATCGCCAGGAGCGGAATGGAAGTAATATTCTAGTAATAATATTCAGAAATACTATGTTTTCTAACCAACAAACCGACTCCAACACTTTAAGTCCCAAGTTTGAAGGCTTTTTTATGGAAATGGTGATGCCTGACTTAGAGGACAGGTGTCGAGAAATTGTAACCAATGTACTCGGCGAACGTTGGCAGGTTACATCAATTGGTGACAATTTTACCGAATTTGAAATAACACTTAATAATAATGAGACGCTATCGGTAAAACAAGCTTGGGATAAGACTTATGAATTGCGATCGCAACCTGGTACCATCGATGTAGAGCCATTATTCGCAGTTCCCGTAAGAGAAAGTCGGAATGAAAGGGAAATACCGCAAGGTGAAACGCCAAGACGCTCTTCTAGTAATTCTCTTGTCGATCTAATTTTTGAGTTTTTAAACAGTTTGCTGGATTTGTTTTCTTCTGACGACAAGGGAGTCAGAGGATTTAACCAAGCTTCACCTCTAGCCGAGGATATAAGTTGGGTTTTGCGCTCCCTGAAAATTTTTGAAGTATGGAAGCGATATTTTCCCGATCCGAATAAATTACCAGGACATGGAATAATTATTGCTCATCCCGATACTGGTTACACGGAACATCCAGAAATTATTGATAATTTGCTTCTATCAGAAGGTTATGATTTCGTTTCTGAAGACGAAGACGAAACAGATCCCCTTGAAAGATCCAACACCGAAATTATCAACAATCCCGGCCACGGAACATCAACCGCAAGCGTAATCGTTAGTTCCCCAGGAGCGGAAGCTGATTATCCCAATGATAAGCATATCACGGGTATTGCTCCCGGTGCGAAGTTAGTTCCCTTGCGAGTGTCTTATTCAGTCGTACTTTTAAGCAACCGCAATCTTGCGAAATCGATTGAGTATGCAGCAGATAAAGGTTTTCACATCATTTCCATTTCCTTGGGAACGGCTTTTTACAATAAACGTTTGCGGAGTGCAATAATTTACGCACAAAAGCGGGGTGTAATAATTGTCGCCGCATCGGGAACTTGGATTCCTTATGTCATATTTCCCGCCGCCTATGATGAAGTAATAGCGGTTTGCGGTAGTACAGCCGAAGGTGGTGTGTGGCGCGGTGCCTCGCGGGGTAAGAAAGTTGATGTTTGCGCCCCTGGTGATGGAATTTGGTATGCAAAAACAGCGAAAAAGAACGGCGAGTTTGAATATAGAATAGAGCAAGGTCAAGGTACTTCATTTTCCGCGCCATTTGTTGCAGGTTTAGCAGCCTTATGGTTATCGCATCACGGAAGAGATAAACTGATCGAACGTTACGGTGCGGAAAAGATTCCGTTTATTTTCAATCAACTGTTGCGCGAAACTTGCGATACTCCCCCCAATTGGAAGCCGAAGAGATTTGGTGCGGGTATTGTTAATGCAGAAAAGTTACTCGCCGCACCGCTACCGGATAATGTCAATAGATCGATCATTCCACCAGCTTTTGCATTGCAACAGCATACGATCGTGGAAAGTGGAGAATTAGATACATTTGCACATTTATTTGAACCACAATCAGAAGATGTGGAAGATAATATGAATTCTGTGAAATTTAATCTTGCCAAATTATTACAAACTACCGAGACAGAATTACCAAAAAAATTGAAGGAAGTCGGACAAGAATTGGCTTTCTGTTTTGCAGCTAATCGAGAATTATACAATAAATTTGCAGCATCTTTAGTTAAGGAAAGTAACGAAGAACAATTCTCAACCAGACAGTTTCAAAGTCTAGTTAGTCAGCCATTGAATTCCCAAAATGAACTGCGGGAAATGTTATTACAAGAAGGTATTTCGGAAGCTTTGAATCGAAAACTGAGTTAGGAGTTAGGAGTTAGGAGTTAGAAGTTAGGAGTTAGGAGTTAGGAGTTAGGAGTTAGAAGTTAGGAGTTAGAAGTAGGGAGTTAGAAGTAAGTAAGCCGGCACAAATAAACCCGCGCTACATTACAGCTTGGGTAAATTACCCTCAAACCCTTATTCCTATTGCAAGACAGCAAGACAGCCTATTGCCTTATCCCAATTACTATTTTCAATGCCAACCTACTTAGGGAGTAATAAGTAATAAGTAATAAGTAAGAAGTAAGAAGTAATAGATGATATAAAGTCCTGTGACTATAGGTTGAATAGCAAAAAAAATTGTTTTTACCCATTACCTCTTACCCATTACCTCTTACCCATTACCCATTACCCATTCCCCATTACCTCAATTCCATCTTTTCTGGCAATCCATTCTTCTAAATTGCAATTGCCTTGTGCCACATTAAATAAATGCAACCCAAAATCCTTTGATATGTCTTCGCAAACCTTGATGCCTCGCACGCTGTGCCCTTTGGCATCCAAGAGCGGTGAGAAGGTGCCAATGCCTAGTTTCCCGGGAACGACAGCAGTAATACCACCACCAACGCCGCTCTTTGCAGGTATTCCCACTCGGTATGCCCATTCTCCAGAAGCATCGTACATACCGCAAGTAAGCATAACACTCACCACATCCTGCACGTAGCGTTCGTCGATTGCTCGTTCTTTGGTAACTGGATTCACTCCACCATTTGCTAGAGTTGCCGATAACATTGCCAAATCGCGAGCGTTTACCATAATCGAGCATTGCTGAAAGTAAAGATCCAAGGTTTCTTCAATTCTGTCACTCACCATGCCAAAATTGAGCATCAGATACGCCATTGCCCGATTGCGGTTACCCGTTGCCTTTTCTGACAAAAATATAGGTACATTGATATCATGTTCTCGTCCTGTATAGCGTTTGAACATTTCCAGCAGTCGTTTGAGGCGTTCGGCACTATTTTTCCCTTTGATTAAATCCGTAGTTGCGATCGCCCCTGAGTTTACCATTGGATTATAGGGACGATTGGTTTTTTCATCAAGTATGATGGAGTTAAAGGCTACTCCTGTAGGTTCAACACTCACTTTGCAATTGACATATTCACGGCCGCGATCTTCAAGGGCTAAACCAAACACAAACGCCTTTGATATAGACTGAATGGTGAATAATTGATCGCAATCGCCAGCTTCAAAGATTTGTCCATCTTTCGTCACCACACAAATGCCAAACAACTCCGGGTTTACCAAAGCTAATTCGGGAATGTAATTAGCAACAGTACCATCGTTGAGCAATCGATATTTTTCGTGTAGCTCAGTCAAATAATTCCGCAAGGGTGAATTAACCGCAGTCATCGAGCGGTTAAGGGACTGTAATTCTGTAATATCTGACATTCTGCTTACCTGAGTATAATTCCTTATGCTACTTTACAGAATTTATGACTCGGTGGATGTTCCGGATATTTCAGCCACAATATCCCAAGGCAAGAACTTCTAGGAGAGCGCTAACCCAGCATTTTCAAATCTGGGTTAGCTCGAAAAAATTAGCAGTGGCAGAGATGATGATAACATCTTTGCTAACGGTGGCGCAGATTTAATCAACTCCGGCACTGGATTAGATACTGTTTTCCTTGGTACGGGAGCAGCTACCACCGTAGTATTAGAAATAGGCGAAGGGTTCGATACTATCAATAACTTCCAATTAGATGCAACTAAGTTTAGGGTAGGTGACTTAGATAATCTCACCTTTGACGATAGTGATTTGGGTGCTGAAATTTTCCAAGAGAATGATTTACTCGCGGTTGTTGTGGGACAATCTGCAAATACATTTAGTAGCGATCTAGATACAATTTTTGCGGTTTAATTTTATCTCTTTAAGTTAAAAAATAGGAAATAAACACATTTTTCCCTGTTCCCATTCCCTGTGTTCGTTAAGAGATTAATTTTAGTCCATGTAAGATAAAACCTCACCCCTCCCTATGTTCTAACGGACACGCCCTCGCCACACGCTCCGCGTGTATCGCCCTTCGGGCGACGCAAGCCGAGTGCTCGCGGCACGACGAGGCGTAAGTAACGCTAACGGGCACCCCTCTCCTTAATAAGGAGAGGGGATGGGGGGTAGTTACATATTTAATTTTACTTACTTAAACATGGATAATTACTAATAAAAATACTTGAGTAAATATATTAAGAGATGCTGGATAATTTAAATTACTATTAACAAATAAAAAAATAAAAAAATAATTGTTTAACTTATTACAAACATATAATTAAGTGTCACAAGCAAAACCACCAATCAATTTATACAAAGCTAGAATCAAAATATAAGCTTCAAAAAATTGAATATCTTAAATCTGTTTCCTCCACAAACCAATAATTTACTTTGAAGGATAGAATCCAATGGTAGTAGTAGTAAGTACGAAGGATGAACTGAAGAAAGCTCTGATTAGTAAAGAAGAAGAAATACTTGTGATTAATGGGGAATTAGCCGAAAATATTGGGGAATTTATCGAAAGACTCAGGTGTCAAAATGAGAGTGAATTTAAAAATAGAGTCCACATTACAGGTTTATGTTTATTCTTAGGTACTGCCTTATTAAGCAATTTCTTAGCATTTGGATTTCTAATTGTCGGAATAAAAGTCTTACTCATTCCAGAAATACTAGTATTTATAGGTATTTTAGTGTTATTAGCAATGAAGCTGAATAATCTTCTCAAAAATGATTACGAAATTGTCAATTCCGATGAAGAGGGATTATTTTTAAGATATAAATTGAGTTAGAAATTAGTATTTCTACCTTATTTATTTTCGTTTGAAGTTTTGAGAAATCTGGTTTAAAAAAAATCGGATTTCTCAATTAAAGCTGTAGTAGTACAGCATGGC
>JBCBQE010000250.1:0-8325 GCA_039820385.1 Cyanobacteria bacterium J06635_10 | reverse complement strand
GGTTACTTATCCGCTTATTTTTTTCAGGAGAATCTACCAATGATTATGGCTACATCAATACCAAATACAAACTGTGCCCAATCTTTAGGAAAAGCAACTCTAAATATTCTGCGTAACGCATTCTATCTAGCTAAACAGAAACTAGAACTATCCCGCAAAGCTTATAAACAACTAATCTTCGATTGGGGTTGGGAGAAGGAAGATAAAAAGTACCTCAAAGTCGCTCAAACTTTTGAAAAATTCGCACCTCTTTCTTTAGCCCAAATAGAACCCGCGACCATATTCCTTCTAGCCAATCAGAATCAAAAATACGCCCCTGTAATCGAGCAACTTCTCGATATTAGCTACATCACTCAAGAGAAAGTACGAGAGCTAATCAAACAGCAACGTAAGCCCAAACCATTTCAGAGCGAGAAGCCTTCAATATGGCGAAGAACTAGAGATGGTCGTAGGTATTGTCAAGTACCACCAATCCACGATCAAGCAACTGGAGTCGCTTTACAGAGGATGATGGACTCTGAAGGTAAAAGCGCTCAACAAATAATCGCAGAATCCTTAGCATTGCGACAAGCGATGAAAGAGGGACGTTTGGTAGAAGTATCTCAAACTCAGGAAATAGAAAATATTAAAGTTGAGACACAAGAACCTACAGAAAGTGATGAATCTTTAAATAACGAAACATATGTAAATAATTCTAGTGGTAAGTCAATTATTGAAACAGACAGTTCAGAAACCGAAGTTGACGAGAGTGTTTTTTCATCAGACATTATTTTAAATCCAAAAACAACTCAAGAAACAGTAGAATTTCTAAGTCATGAATTGTTTGCAGTTGTAGAAAATATCAAATACTTTGGTCGAAAAAAAAATAAAGAAGCGGAAAGATTAATAGCACAAATAATTGATTACTTTAGCCCAAATTACCCGTAGAAACAGTAAAATTTTAGCTGTAGTGATTGGCTATTCTAGAGGGGAGCATAAAGAGTGGTTTTTTAATTTGCCTAAATTATTAGCATATGCAGCATTAGAGAATCCCGAAGAATTGGAATGGGTGAGTGAGCGATTGCCCTCGGAAGCACTTTTAATAATCAGATTCAACTTTGATGTGCTTGGTTAGCTCAAATGCTTCTAATTATGATGTGGGCGAGCGTCTTTTTTTCTCAACAGAAACCGAATCTTTTATTGAAGTAAACTCTTCGGTTCGTTTAGTGGGTTTACAACAACCCAGAGGAGGAGTTAGAGAGGGAGAGAAGAGTTTGAGTTGCAGAGCAACTCAAGGGAGATGCTAATTACAAATAGTATTTCTAAATCAGATTACAACATCTCTCCCTCTCCACATCCCTTCCCCTCACATCCATCTGGGATAACGTTCACTGTTCACTGTTCACTGATTCATATATTTTCTCTCCTGTTGTTATCCAAGTATCGGATTGGTTTTTAATGTGCATTAAACATTCTTTTAAATATTTTAAGCGCAAGGGTTGACCAACTATAAAAGGATGTAAACCAATTGCCATTACCCGCGCTTGTGATTCTCCTTCATGCCACAATTGATAAAATTGGTCTTCTATAGCTCTGGAAAATTCTGCACCGGAAAAGCGGTTACTCAAGCATAAGGTGATATCATTGGCTTCTATAGTATAAGGTATTGCTAATAAACGACCATTTTGAACCGGATACCAGTAAGGTTGATCGTCATTTACCCAATCGGCAGTATAAACTATTCCGGCTGAATGTAATAATTCAAATGTTGATTCTGTAATGGAAAATCCCGGGGTTAACCAACCTTTTGGAGTTTTACCTGTAGCTTGTTTGAGTAAAGTCAAAGTTTTATTTATTGTATCTGTTTCTGCTTCTTTATCCATGCCAGTATGACCAGTGGAGTTATTAATTCCATGGGCCATAATTTCCCAGCCATGCTGTTGCATTGCTTCCATAATTTCTGGATACAGCTTGCAAATTTCGCCGTTTACTGCTGCTGTGACGGGAATTTCTAATTCGGCAAATAAATCAAATAAACGCCAAATACCAACTCTATTTCCATAATCTCGCCAACCGTAGTTAGCAATCTCTGGATAACTATTTAAATGAGGTTGAATTGCTGTTCCGATTTTACCAAAGGTGAAATGTTCGACGTTCATCACCACCCACACAGCAACTCTAGCATTGTTGGGTAATTTTAAATCTGGACGCTGGGAAATTGGTTGAAATGATGGAGGAAACATAAATCAGTTATCAATTATCAATTATCCATTATCCATTATCAATTATCAGTTGTTCATTGTCATGGTACTGTTAGTTTCTGGCAGTAGTACTTGAAAGTCCGAAATATAATCCAGTCAGGATAATGATAAACCCTAGTAAGTTCTCAATACTCAAGCCCTGATGAAAAATCAGCCATGCTTCAATTGCAGTCATACAGGGACACAACAAATGTGATAATGCAACAACTCCTGAAGGAATTTTCATGAGAGAATAAGCAATCACAGCTTGGCCAAACATCTGGCAAACTACTGCCAAAGCAATGACAGATAACCAAGCACCAAAGCTATGAGGAAATAGACTATCTTGCTGAATCAAAAGTAAGGGAATAATTATAATACAACCGACAACACAACATCCCAAAACAATGTTGACAATATCTAATTTATTCCGTAGCTTCTCAATTGCCAGTAGATATGCACTATAAAACATCGCAGAAGCTAGAGCGGCTAAATCACCTCCAAATCGTTCAAAGCCCAGACTCAAATCTTTCACTTCCATGATGGTTGCTCCGACAATGGCAACCATCATTCCTAATATAAATTTTTGATCGAAGCGTTGATTCAAGAATAAATATGACCCCAAAGCTGTAAAAATTGGAGTCAAATTATGTAATATAGTAGAATTAGCAATACTTGTATGCTCTAAAGACCACGACCAAATTACTTGATTTGCACAGAAACAAAATCCGACAATAATTATTGTTACAATACACTTATGAATATTAGAAACTTTAGTAGATAAATTCTGACTATTTGTATCATATGAATAAACATTGTTTTCAACTTCTAAGTTTTGAGAACTACGACGAAAACTTGCTATACCACTCCATGTTCCATAAATGATTGTTGAGATCCAAAAACGATTGAACACCGTAGAGTTTGAACTTAGTTCTTGTTCTCCGGAGTAAATAAAAATGGATGAAAATGAAACTGCAACTAATCCTAAGAATAATAAACAAATTTTTGCAACATAGGAGGATTCAAAAAATAGCTGGGTTTTAATTACAATTGAACTGTTAAAAGTTCTGGGCACGACCAAAATTTTAGCACTTGACAAATTTTTCATCCCAATAATTGCCTGAAAAAAGTTAAAAGTCACTTAAATCCTGAAACTTCAGGAAATATAAGTTTATATACTTATATCTTGCAGCCTTCAGTATAAAAAAAATATCTTCTTCAAATAAGTTTAAAAAAATACAATCTTTTTATTTGTTTCCATAGATAAATTAAAAACTTTAAAAAAATTCTTAGTTGTAGTGAAAACGCTCAAATTATGGCTATAAGATATTCAGCTCAACTACGAGCAAATTTGTATTTATTAAGTCTGGTAGTAACCATTTAGCGCAAAATCATAGTATTTCGCGCTCTAGAATACTACTATATAGGTTATAAGTAGTGTAGTAATGAAGCGAACTAGACAGAAAATCGTGCAAAGCAAGTCGCACGTAGGTTGCGTGTTTCAACTCAAGCCACAAAGCAACTATATGGCATCAAGCACTTACAGCATATTTCATCTTACGCCGCTACATTTGCACGGGCCTTCTCTGCCCGTATCACAAGAATTTTGAAATATAGTACTATAACTCCTGCAATCCGCAAAGCGTTTTATTTACTTACAATAAGACTTTCGTATCGCTTCTAACGGCATGCAAAAGACTATCTAAATAACCGAGTAAATCTTGCGAAATAATATAAGAAGCATAAGCAAGGCGGTAGCTTGGCATGGCATTACAGCCACCATATAGAATGATTTGACTTACAGATTCGCTTGAGTGGTTCTACAAGTTGAGTAACATGAGTAAAATCAGCTCCATGATAGGGTTTGTGAACAGGATCTATAAACGCCATGTTTAGTTTTAGCTTGTTGAAGCTGTCTGCCGGAATAAATGTCCATTCCCCCTGCAATTTAGAAGGGAGAGTTGCATTAACGATAATGTCTGCTTGAGACAAAATACTATCTATCAAGGGTAACCTTAAGCCTTCTGAAAACAACTCGTAGGTATTGCTGAAGCTGTATTCCATCTGCCGATATACTACCCCGTTCAACTTATCTCGAACATCAACAGGTTGACGCTGAGTAAAAACTACAATTCTTTCAACACCTTGTCTGAGCAACTCTGTAGTTGCACTTCTGCCAAGATTACCATAACCGAGAACTACTGCTAGTCGTGCTTGCCGAGCAATCGCAGGTGAAGAAGGATCGAGATGCTCTAAGGAGGCAAGTGTTTGAGCAACCCCACATTCACCGGCAACAGAAGCATTTCTGTACAGTAATTTTTGCTTTCGTGCTTCAGCCAGAATTGTTACTTTTTCCAGATCTAAAAACTTTATATTTGTGGAATTTTGAGGAGGAAATTTGAGATGATTAAACCAGCCAACTAGCGTGCTCCCTGGTTTCATATATTTCCATTCATCTTTTGGTTTGAGCGAAATAACTATATCACTTAAACGAAGTAAGCTGATTCGATCTACAACCTTACAACCCAAGCTAATAAAATGAGTATCTGCTGATTCCCCGAATGTATGAATCCCAAACTCGCGCTCAAAAATATATTCCTTTATTAAGGGTGATTAAATTTCTCTGTTGTTAGATGTTCCCACCATATTGGCGATAGCGAAGCGAGAAAGGCAAGCAGATCGCATCTCTTGTTCAGATTTGGATCTACTAATGAATCCTAGAGAATATCGCTTTGTCATCGGAAATACCCACGAATAAGTAAATCAATACGTCTTTGAAGTCGGAACTAATACTCTCTACTTCAATTTTTTATTAATTTTTACTGAAAAATATAACATATTCTATGCAATCAATATTGGAAATTTAAAAATTAAATTTCTTGGTATATCGCGCACAACATCCTTATTATCGGCAGTAATTCCCAAATCACCTTCAAAGTCAATTAGCAAACGCTTCCTTTAGCGCTAGATCGATTTCAAAAACACCAGGAGCTAAGATATCTCGATCATTTTCTAAAGCTTCTTCCCGGAATAAATCCTTTTCACTACTAACATCCAAAGCTCCTTGGGTTTGTACTCCATAAAAACTAGCAGGATTTTTTTGACTGCGATCGTCAGATAATCCGTAATAAACTCCCCTATCAGCATCGTAATTTCTCCCAAGTATTTTGCATGAGCAATAGTTTTTTGATCGACATTACTCCTAGAAGGGACAGAAGATTTCCGATCAAATGTCTTCCCCTGCTCCCCAAGATTCCCTGCTCCCCTCAATCAATACCGGTAATCGCCACGAGCGAAAAGGGGAATGTTATTCTCCCACCGCCATCAAATTGGGGGTGATCGCTCTCTGGGCAAAATACGCCAGCTTGTATAATATCTAGATTGTTAGAAGGTAAAACATAATCCACTCGTAAATTACCGGGGGAAGTATCTGCAAAATCTGCGGTATCGAACCCTGGATTTCCTCCATGTGTAGCGTTAGCTCCCCCTTGACGATTTGCTGCATCTATTCCACCTTCACTAGAAGGAGTCACAGCAGTGTTAATTAAAGGATTATCTAACAGTTGCAAAATTGCATTATCTGTGCTGTCACCGTCATTAGGATCGGCATTTTGATCTCCCATGATGACAAACTTTTCACCAGAGTTTAAACCACCAGTTGCACCATTATCATCATAGATATAATCACCATTTCCAGGAGTTACATAATCAGCCCAGAAGCGGATTTCATCATGGTTGCGCTTACCATTTCTATCTTCTTCACCATCAAATACCGGAGGAGTAGGGTGAGAAGCTAAAACATGAATAATTTCACCGTTGACATTAATAGGTACATCCCAATGACTCTTAGAAGACAAACGAAAAACTTCTAATTCTTCTGGAGAATACCAATCATTTGCTTCTGTTGTATTCACATCGTCAGGAAGTAATGCTCCTGGCATATCCTTCCATAGAAAATTTTGGAAAGTCCGAACTTCATCCGAAACGATAGGATACTTGGATAACAATACCATGCCAAATTGTCCCGGGAAAAACCCGAAACCAAAAGCATCATTGCCACCACCCACAGTACCATCATTATCGAAATCAAACTCCGAAGGAATTCCAGTATTAGAAGGCGCTAGATAAACGTAGGGGTACTCTAGGGCATCAACACCATTTTGACTAACTTCTAAATAGTTCTGCTTAAAATTGGCGATTGCCACCCCATTTTCATCATAATCAAACTCATTCAATAACAAAACATCGGGATTTGTTCGTTGAATGATTTCAGCTACAGCTTTGGCTTGCTCGTTATCTGGGGTAGATAAATCGGTAATTAAATCCCCTTCATTACTGCGATTCAACGAAGCATTAAAGGTAGCAAAGCGCACCTTATCTAGACTTGTATTGGCAGCCATATAAATATCTGTTTTTCAGTGAATAATTGAATAAGATGAAAATTTCACCTATTGGTAATTATGTGACTTTACATAGGCTTAATGTATCATTTATTATTTAACAAAAAAACATATTTAGTTTAACAAATATTTAAATTTAACATGTGGGTGAAATTCCCTAGCGTCTAGTGGTTCCCTTACTGCCTCCCTCTTATGATTGGAGGCGTTAATTGAGAGAGGGAGGGAGAGAGGGAGAGAGAAATTTATATAGGTAATCTTAGAGGGTTCCCGTCATAGGGTGGAAGATACCTGCCCGGGTGAATGATTTTGATGGCAAAATTGGGATTAGAGCAAGTAAGTTTAGCACTACCAATCGCTTGAAACTAAGGGTTAGATTTTCTCTGAAGAGCTATTTTTATGAGTAAATATTCCGAATCACAAATCGCAGAGTTAGAGGAGCGTCTCAGACAAGCCATGTTGAAATCTGACGTGTCTGAACTAGATGCACTTATTGCACCAGAACTACTTTTTACCAGTCATTTTGGTCAACTTATTAGTAAAGAAGAAGACATTGCCATACACCGTTCTGGAACCCTAAAATTAACTCAGCTTAAACCTTCAGAGCAATACATTCAACTCAATGAAGGTTTTTCAGTTGTTTCGGTTCAGATGCACCTATTAGGCTTTTATGAGAGTATGGCAATTGATCAGCATATTCGATACACTCGTGTATGGTCATTATCTTCGGCTGGTTCTCTACAAATTATCGCTGGTCATGGGAGTGTTGTGGCAAACTAATATTCTGTTATATTTAAAATTGGGTAAATACTTGCTTTTTGTAGAATTAATACTTAGTGGTTAAGTACGATAATATACACTTTAACTCTGTGGCGATCGCATGGTTGCGCAGGTGCAGGGTAGCCGCATATTGTATTTCGATCGCCGGTTTCTATCTTCACAAGTGAGCTTGTCAGATGTATTAGTACCTTCGATTATTTTTCTGCTATTACTAGCATTTCATAATCTTCGGTTGACAATTTATCGGCTCGACTAAAAGCACCAAGTTTCGCACCAAAAATATCAACAGTTTGAAAATTTAGTGTTTTTAATAGCCAAGTTATTTCGGATGGAACATAATATCTTTCATTGCATTTAAGTTCTTTTTTCTTCCCAAAATCGTCTGAGACATAAATAGTATTACTATCCCGAAAAGTCATTAAGTCGAATGAACAATCGCCGCCATATATTGCATTCCCTGCTTTTGCTTCTCCATTGAGGAATTCTTTAACAGAATGAAATAGAGGAAATAAACCGTTCAAGGTAGTAAAAATTAATTTTCCTTTTGATTTTAAGGCATTAGCGGCATTCTGCAAAATTTGGAAATTCATCTCGTCAGTTTCCATTAAAGAAAATCCACCTTCACATAGCATGATTACCAAATCAAATTTATATAAATAAGGAAGTTTTCTTGCATCATGTTTTTCAAAAATAATTTGTAGATTTTGTTCGGCTGCTTTCTGTTTTGCCCCTTGCAACATAGATTCCGATAAATCAACCCCGACTAGACTATATCCTCTTTTTGCTAATTCAATAGAATGTCTGCCAGTACCGCACCCAATATCAAGAATTGTGGCTTCTTTGTTATATTCGATTTCTTTTTCAATAAAATCGCATTCTCCAATGGTTCCTTGAGTGAAACTTTCTTTATCGTAGTTAATTGCGTAATT
>JBCBQE010000249.1:0-8325 GCA_039820385.1 Cyanobacteria bacterium J06635_10 | reverse complement strand
TTTAGGAGGAATGGGTAAAAAAGCAGCTACGGATGAAGTAATAAAAGCATTAACTCAGCTTTTGAATCACAAAGAGAATTCGGTACGTAGCAGTGCTGCTTCTACTTTATGGAGTATGAGTAAAAAAGCAGTTACCGATGAAGTAATAAAAGCATTAACTAAGCTTTTAAATGACAAAGATGCTTCAGTACGTAGGAGTGCTGCTTCTACTTTGTGGAGTATGGGTGAAAAAGCAGCTACTGATGAAGTAATAAAAGCATTAACTAAGCTTTTGAATGATAAATATTATTTCGTACGTAGGAATGCTGCTGGTGCTTTAGGAAGTCTGGGTGAAAAAGCAGCTACCGATGAAGTAATAAAAGCATTAACTAAGCTTTTCAATAACAAAGATGATTTGGTACGTAGCAGTGCTGCTCGGGCTTTACGGGAAATAGCTATTAGTTTCCAAGACAAAGCTCAAGCAAATAAACTTTCTCTCTCAGATTTTGATAAATACATTCCAAAATTAGAAAAAGCTTTAAAACAGCTAGAAAACTCCAAACAAGAAGATATAGCGGCGGCATATATAGCATCTTTACGTCGCTCTCTACTAGTCATCAAAGATAAAAGAAAAACCCTCTTCTGGAATTCCCTCCTCAAAAACCCCTTCATAATCATCCCATCAGCCTACCTAATCTTCTTACCCTCCCTCTGGTTTCTCCTCCTCCGACTCAAACCAATTTCACTCATACAAATAAACGAAATACTCAAACCCTACGAATTCTCTCTTCCTAACGAATTAGGTGGAGCACCAATACGTACCCGAGATTTACTATTATTCAGCTTTTTCAAGTTTCGTCTCCGAGTATTAGATGCTTGGGTTAAGAAAAATATCCCTAGCGCTAGAGAAAGGTTTGAACTAAAGAAAACTGTACAAGAGCGTTCGATTCATATCCCTGTTGCTGCTACTTTAAATAATCAAGATTCGATAATTGTCACGGGAAAGCATTTAAAACCGACTTTCAACAACAATCGCGCTTGTCTACTTATCTGGGGTGAAGGTGGAGCAGGAAAAACTAGTTTGGCTTGTCAGATTGGTAGATGGGTGATGTCTGATGATTCAGAAAAACGTCCTTCTCAACATTTGATGTTACCGGTGTTGATTGAGGAAGAATTAAGGTTGAAGAAATCCCGGAAAGACGAAATACCTTTACTCGAAGCAATCCAAGGGCAACTCCAGGATTTAATTGATTCTCCGAAACCGATTCCCCAAGAATTATTAGAACAATTACTCAGACAAAGAAGAATTTTGGTGATTGTAGACCATTTTTCGGAGATGAGCGATGCTACACGTCAAGCAATCAACCCAGATTCTCCTAATTTCTGTATCAATGCTTTGGTTGTCACTTCCCGTTTAGATGAGAAGCTCGGAAGGATTACTAAAACTACCCTTCATCCACATCGGATAAATGGCGTACGCGAAGCGCATGCCGTTCGCGCAGCGTCTCGAAGAGAAGGCTTATCGCCTTTCTTCTTTCATGGATGATTATCTCACGCACCGTGGTAAACGAGATAATTTCACGGATATTGAATTTTTTGATGCTTGTAAGCAACTTTCCAAAATGGTGGGTACTCGTAACATCACCGTTTTACTAGCTAAATTATTTGCAGAGCAGTTAATTTCTAGTACCAACAGCCAAGATTTACCCAATAATATTCCCGAATTGATGTTGGAATATCTCAACCAAATAAATCGGGATGTTGTTGAAGATAAAGTTGATGATAGAAGCATTCATAAAGATGCAAAAATCATAGCTTGGCACTGTCTGGAGCAAACTTTTAGACCAACCCCTATCACTAGAGAAAACGCTTTAAAAGCCTTGGGTAATGACGACGCAGAAAACCGTCTCAACTACCTCGAAAATCGCCTACATCTCATCCAAACCATCGGCGCGGCTAAAGATGAAATCCGCTTCGTACTCGATCCCTTAGCCGAATATCTCGCGGGTTTACACTTATTGGAATTTTTCGGAAATCAACAGCAATTGTGGCAGCAATTCTTACAAAAAGCCGCAGATACTGAAGATGCACCGGAATCTATTCAAGGTTTTCTCTTAGCATTGCGAGATTGTTATCTAGCTAAAGGAAAACAAGCGAATATACCGGAAACTATTGCGAAACAGCTTGAGAATTTAGGTAATTGGTAATTGCTCAACCGCTTCACGGAATTTAAAATTCCGGTATACCCTACCCTTCGGGAACACCTGACGGTGAAAGGGAAGACATAAAGGTGAACAAAATTCAAAATTATTACCCCATGGATGAATCGAGGAACATTTATTGTGAAAATTTTCTTCTTTCCACGCTTCGGGGGTTATATCCTATTTATTCATATGTGATTCAGCAACACTGTTTGATGCATTGATTAATATTGCCAACAATAGGTGATTATCTTAAGTATTTTATGATATCTTACTAACCAAATTTATTTTTCCTTGGCGGGGTAAAAATGGTCAATTTTAAAGGAATAGATCTATCTAATCTAGATATCGATCTAAATAAATCAATTTTCCCAAAGGATTATTATAAGGATTTCATCACTGGTGGAGATGGTAATGATAACCTTTTGGGTACAAGTGGTGATGACAAGATTTACGGCAACAGCGGTGATGATTTACTTACAGGTAAAGGAGGTGAGGATACCCTTGTAGGTGGTATTGGACAAGATACCATTAAAGGAGGAGCTGATGATGATGTGCTTGCGGGTGAAGAGTTTAGAGAAGTATCCATCATAGCTTTTTCTACTAAAACTTTAGATCCAGAGTGGAAACGACAAAGTAATAATTCTTTGGATGGTGAAGACGGAAACGATAGACTCATAGGTGGAAGTGGGGATGATACTCTTCTAGGTGGAAATGGTAATGATTCTCTCGATGGCGGTTCGGAAACACTGGTATTATCAGCAATCACAGATGTATATGATCCTTATGCTAGAAATAGAGGATTTACTGATTTTTCTGGCAAAGATATTCTTGAAGGTGGTAATGGAGATGATTCTCTTTGGGGTAGAAGGAACAGTGATACTCTCATAGGTGGAGATGGGGATGATTATCTAAACGGTGGAGATGGCAACGACACCCTTATAGGGGGTAATGGGGCTGATATCTTTAGCTTTAAGATTCTGTTTCCATTACACAATTCAAGCAATATTCAATTTTCATTCACAGATACTACTCCAATTTTGCTACCACCCATACCTCAAGAAGGAATTGATATTATTACAGATTTTGATTCTACACAAGGTGACAAAATTCAAATAGCAAGTGTTGGGGTTGGGGAAGTTTCAATCGATCAATTTTCTTACAACAAAAATACCGGTAGTCTATTTTTGGGAAATAACCAGTTTGCTCAGCTAGAGGCTGGTGTTGATTTCAGCCTAGAAAAAGACTTGATACTGCCATCAAAAGCATAACTCTTGTGTAAATACAGCATATTTCATCTTTATGAGGTACGATCGCGCATTTGAAGCTTAAAAACTCATACAAAAGTCTCAAATAACTTGTTCCTTGGCTCCCACAAAGAACACAAGGCTTAAGGCTCTGCCTTCAAATCGAGGCAGAGCATCCTGTAATATCATGTCCGGTTAAACAGTTATCATATCTATGGGGACAAAGTAATAAAAATCTTGAAAATTTGATCAAATCAACTCAACTGCGCCACAAGTTGATTTTCTAAAACGGTTTCATTAGTCAATAAGTCTTCAACAGTAATCCTTAAAAACCTTTGTTCATCAACTTCTAACAAGACTTTTACTCGATCGCTTCCTGGAAAACCCGGTGGTGTAAGTTTCGCAATATTTTTACCACCGTCGCTATCATTTAGAGGTTTTACTGTAGTTTCACTGCTTTCTACACGACGGGTAATCAGCCGCGAGCCATCAAAATAAATTTCGGTACCACCTGTTTCTGCTCCCAATTCTCCAATAATTAATTCTATGCTTGGTTGATTTTCTAAGGAAGCACCCAAATATAACTCTACTGGTTTACTCATTGGGTAAGGCTGCCCTTCTTTGATCACAGGATGCCAACTATGACGATTTTGACGGCGATTCCAGTAGCGGATACCATAGCTATGGTATAGAAAATCTTTAATTTCTAACCCTTGTGCTAACTGTAATGCTCCATGAGCGATCGCCTCAAAAGCTTTTTCGCTACGAATTTTTTCTGAGTCAAAGTAATTTTTTATCCATGTCTGCACCGCAGGGATTTGGGAAGTTCCCCCGACTAATAAGACGGCGTTAATATCTGCAATTTCTATTCCTTGGCGGCGTGCTTGTTGCAATAATTGGGTCATTGATTCATCAAGCATTGCAAAAAACGAATGTTCTTGCAAAATACTTTCAAAAGTATCGCGGTTTAATTCCAATTCATAACTTTCAAATGTCTCGTCGTTGAAATAAACTTCGCTAGCTTGATTTTGTGTCGAAAGTTGAATTTTAATTTTTTCTGCAAGTCTTGTTGTTAAGGGGCTTACCGACAAATCTTGAGTTTTGGCAAAGTAATCGGTTAACCAATTATCAATATCGCTACCGCCTAAATTTTGACCGGCTTTTGCAAGTACACGAGCAGTTTTCACCTTTTGTTTAGAGTCTTCTGCTAAAGATTTATTGCCAAATTTTAGTAAAAAACCCAAAGGTTTCTTATTTGCTTGCTGTACGCTTTTATCCAAACGTACCAAAGATAAATCTAAAGTTCCGCCGCCAAAGTCAACTACTAATAATAAATCTTGCTCGCTTAAACCATACCCCAAAGCTGCCGCTGTAGGTTCATCTAGCATCCGTACCTGCTCTACCGGTAGCCCTTGACAAACCTCTCCTAACCAGTGACGGTAAGTTTCAAAGCTATCTACAGGAACTGTTAATACTAGGGAATCCAAACCACCTTCAACAGATGACAATTGTTCGATAACCCTTTGCAAAAACCATTCCCCGACTTGTTCAAAAGTAATATTATTTCCATCTAATTCCGGTAAAAAACCTTGAATATCTGCACCAATTCCGCGTTTGAAGCTGCGGAAAAATCGCGAGTCTCCTTTGATATCAACACCACGATTCCTTACCTGTTGTCCAATTAAAACATTACCCTTGGATGCATCTTCCACATATAGCAAGCTAGGAATCAGTGGTGGATTTAAACCTTGTTGAGCAGATAATTCTGGTATATTTAAAGTCTCTGACTGCTGAGTCACCGGGTTCCAACGAGCAATAACGGTATTACTAGTGCCAAAATCAATTGCTATTGCCATTTTTTATTAATAAGCTCCAAAAATATTGGATTACTTTTGCTAACATACCATTGTCAGGTTTTTAAGGATTTTGGATATCCCATCTACTGATTTTACCTCCAAAGAGAATTTTGGCATAGTCGAAAATAGACTATAAAATTTCGATTATTAATAATTACTTGCGATTGATTGCAATTACAGCTTAATTCCCACGAGCTTGGTTTAGTTTCTGAATGAGGTTATTTAGCCACCATAACACCAACATTCAGTTAAATGGTCATTCACCATGCCAACGGCCTGCATATAAGCATATACGATCGTGGAACCGACAAACTTCATGCCGCGCCCTTTCAAGTCTTTAGATAAAGCATCACTCTCGGGTGTGGTTACCGGCACTTCTTCAAAAGTTTTCCAATGGTTAATGATTGGCTTATTTTTAACAAAGCGCCACAGGTAAGTATCGAAGGTTCCAAATTCCTTTTGAATATCGAGAAATACTTGTGCGTTTTCACGAGTAGAATAAATCTTGAGGCGATTGCGAATAATCTCCGGATTTTGGCGTAAAGCTTCAAGTTGATCGTCTGTCATGACAGCGACTTTTTCCGGATTGAAATGATGAAATGCCTTACGATAGCCTTCACGCTTTTTCAAAATCGTTTCCCAACTTAAACCCGCTTGCGCACCTTCGAGAATGAGCATTTCAAACAGCTTGCGATCGTCATGCAGGGGAATACCCCATTCCATGTCATGGTAATGGGCATAAAATTCCTGTCCCGGTTTATTCCCGAAACAGCGTTTTTTACCATCTAAACTTTTTGCGATCGTGTACATCCTGAACCTATTACTCCACCACATTAATTATAAATTTTCTTCTACCCCCTCTACCCCTTCTCCTATCAACCTACAACCCCGTTGTTGATAGGGATATTTTTTATTACATCGAGAGACATTTGTCAACTATTAGAAAAATTTATTAATATATAATCACCAAGTTAAGAATCTAAAAAATGTATAGGGGCATTTATATTCACTCTTGACGGGTACCCATGACTATTTTTTTTCAACAAAATAGGAGATCATGAATAAGCAAAAATCCCCCGAAGCGAAAGGATTGCTGGGAAATCTCAAAATTGGGATTTGGTTGTTTGGCGTATCATTTTGGGTATTTGGGATTACAGACAGAAGTATTGCTTCATTTTCGGATGGTTATCTGTCAGCATTAGATTTAATTCAATTGTTTACAGCAGCGACATTTTTTGTTGCATGGTTATTTCTCAAGCCATCATCTACAAAAGTTTAGAAGTAAAAATCAGATTAGCAGACGTATTGAATATTACAATGAGATCGAAGCGCAGCAATTTGGGAACGTAATCGGATAAAAATATTAAGGTGAGAAATCGAGGTAATTCTCTAATTCATGTAGACTTACCTCGATTCTTCGTTTTGTATAATTAGTGTAATTTTCTTGTTTGTAATCAAGATTTCTTATACAAAAACTTAGTTTATTGATTCAGAATTATGACTTCAAATGGTATCTCAGAAAAAGATTTAGTATTAGTTACTGGCGCTACAGGTGGAGTTGGACAATTAACGGTAGCAAAGTTGCTGGATAAAGGTTTTAAAGTTCGCGTATTGACGCGTAATGCATCTAAAGCCGAAAATATGTTTGCTGGTAAAGCAGAAATAGTTGTTGCCGATATCCGTAATTCCAAAACTTTACCAGTAGCAATGGAAAATATCACTCATATTATTTGCTGTAGCGGAACTACTGCTTTCCCCTCAGAAAGATGGGATTTTGAAAAGGAACCTAATTTTCTGGAATATTTCGGACTACTTTTCAATCCTGAAGAAGCGAAAGCCAAAGCTAAAAATAGTCCGATGAAAGTTGATGCTCAAGGTGTTAGTAATTTAGTAGAAGCAGCACCGAAAGATTTAAAGCAATTCATTTTTATTTCTTCCTGCGGTGTTGAACGTAAAAATGAGTTTCCTTATAGTATTCTAAATAGTTTTGGTATACTTGATGCCAAAAAACAAGCTGAAGAAACTATTATCAATTCAAAGTTACCTTATACAATTATCCGTCCCGGACGTTTAATAGATGGTCCTTATACTTCCTATGACCTAAATAGTTTAATCAAAGCAAAAACTAACGGAAACCTAGCAGTAGTATTGGGAACTGGCGATCGACTTAGCGGACAAACTAGTCGAATAGACGTTGCCAATGCTTGTGTAGAATGTCTGAATAATTCAAATTGCGAACGCAAAGTTTTTGAAATAGTTAATCAAGGCAAAAGACCATCTATAATTGATTGGAATGCTTTATTTGAACAACTTTGAATGGAGGTCTTTGTAGTATTTCAAATTTGATATTACTTACTCCCTTGCCGTCTAAAGAATACCGATTGAAACAAGCTCAAACCTCTGAGAAACTGTAGAAGCTAATAGGTAATCTTGTACTTGTAAGGGAGTATAAGAAATCAAAATTTTAGTCTTTAAAAAATAAAAATAGGTCCAAACAGATTATATATACTTTTTTATAATACATGAAAATGTGATTTTTAACACCCCTGAGAATACGTTACTCAAATGACATGATTCTCATTAATAATGACATTCCGATCAATAAGACTGTTTTTTGTATTTTTTTATAACAAATTATTCGGATAATTGTGTATTTAATTGTCGTAGTATTGCAGTTGATTAAGTCACAAGATAATTTTATACAAAAAATAAAATCACTGATTAGTATTTATATCTAGAAAAAGCTGATATGAAAAAAAATCAAAATTCATATGTTTTGTGAAATTAGATATAAAATTTTTTTTACGGATGACGAGCAACCATGAGAATTTTTGTAGGAGAAAAATCTCATGGGAACAGAATAAAAAGTATTTCATATAACCAAAAAAAGAATAAAACCGTATTTTTATTGAGAAAAACTCGATAAAATACAAATCGTATTTGTAAAAATTATGACTTTTTACTTCCGTGTTACCGTAGGTTAGCGGTTGACCTAACTCTTAAATTAAAACCAAGTGATAAAAAAAGAGGTAATTCTAGAAC
>JBCBQE010000248.1:0-8366 GCA_039820385.1 Cyanobacteria bacterium J06635_10 | reverse complement strand
CAAATCTTTTTCCAATACAAGTGTCGAAATGTGAACTTTTGAGAAAATATGTATATCAGTATTATATTTTTATAAAAAAAAATTACATAAAAATAAAAAGATAAGTGATTTTATTATTTATAAAACAAAAAAAATATCTGTGATATCTAGTCAGATTAATTACTTACAATAGGAGTCACTACGATCGAGATTTGGTTATTATTTATTACTCCTAACTCCTAACTCCTAACTCCTAACCCCTAACTCCTAATTATGTTTCACATTTGATTTAGATATTCTTGATAGCCCAATTTTTGCAAATTTTCTTGCTTAGCGATTACAGAATCACGGAGATTTTCGCGGTATACAATCACTTTTTCCAATAAATCTGGTTGGTGAGTCGCAAGTATTTGTACTGCTAAAAGTCCGGCATTTTTAGCATTGCCGATAGCCACAGTGGCGACAGGTATACCGGCAGGCATTTGAACTATAGAATGTAAAGAATCTACACCTTTTAAATGACGACTGGCAACAGGAACTCCAATAACCGGAAGTGGAGTTAGTGAGGCAACCATACCGGGAAGATGGGCAGCACCACCAGCACCAGCGATAATAACTTTAATTCCGCGATCAACTGCAGTTGTAGCGTATTCCACCATGCGGTGTGGAGTACGATGGGCACTGACAATGGCGACTTCGGTGGTAACCCCGAATTCTTCACAAACTGCGATCGCGTCTTGCATAGTGGGTAAATCGGAGTCGCTACCCATAATAATGCCGACAAGAGGAGTCATAAGCAATTTTAGAATAAGGATTCAATTTTCATAATTAATAATCTCATTCTTGAGCGTTTTTATTCTTGATTGATAGTTCCGGTTTCCATCAAAATCGAATCAAGGGTTCCCTTAAAAGTTTTTTTTTTGCAGAAAAATTTTTAAGAGTGCTCCTCAGATGTCTGAGTAAATCTCGTAAATCCTATGACAAAAACAACACTAGCTCCTTTAAACATTATTAATGCTCTTATCCCCGGTTACCAAGATAGACAAATGTTGTTTATTAACCGCGATGGCATTGTTGAACAAATAGTGCCGATGAGTAATATTATTAAACGGGTTCCACTAAAGGATTTACAAATATTGGATGCCCAAAACGATTGGATTTCCTTGGGTGGTGTAGATTTACAAATTAATGGGGCATTGGGAACAGCCTTTCCAGATTTAAATACAGAAAATGCCGGTAGTTTGCAAAAAATTTGCGATTATCTTTGGGATAGCGGTGTTGATGCGTTTTTACCCACTCTGGTGACAACTTCTGTAGAAAATATCGGACAAGCACTAGCAGTGGTAGCCGATTTTATGCAAAATCAAACTTCGGGAGCGAAAGTTTTAGGAGTGCATTTAGAAGGGCCATTTTTAAATCCTCAAAAACGCGGTGCACATCCAGAAGAATATCTTTTACCTTTGTCTCTTGCAGAAGTAAGGCGAGTTTTGGGAGATTTTACATCAATTGTTAAAGTTATGACTTTAGCGCCGGAATTGGATTCCGACAACGAAGTAATTCCTTATTTACGTCAAAATGGTATTACCGTCAGTTTAGGACATTCCCAAGCCACAGCCGAGCAAGCACAAAATGCTTTTAATATGGGGGCAACTATGGTGACTCATGCTTTTAATGCCATGCCACCCCTACATCACCGCCAACCCGGTTTATTAGGTGCGGCTGTTACGAATAAAAACGTCATGTGTGGTTTTATTGCTGACGGAAAGCATGTCTCGCCAATGACGATCGATTTACTATTGCGAGCAAGCGACTATACCAAAGGACTTTTCTTAGTCAGCGATGCTTTGGCTCCTTTAGGATTAGCCGATGGAACTTATCCCTGGGATAGTCGAGAAATTACGGTAACCGACGGTACTGCCCGCTTAGCAGATGGAACTTTATCGGGAACAACTTTACCACTACTTGCAGGAGTACAAAATTTAGTTAAATGGGGAATATGTAATCTTGAAGTGGCGATCGCACTGGCAACCACCGCACCTAGAGGGGCAATTGGTTTAACCGGAATCCAAGACGCTCATGCAAGTAATCTGTTGCGTTGGAATTATGATAAAACAACCAACAATTTGACTTGGCAGCGCTTATTAACCTAAAAAAATATCTGCATATAACTGAATACAGATCTTAACAAACCACAAAATTAGCGCCGCGCATTTGTGGTTTTCTGCTTTTTTATAAGTTTTGTTGTCGTCGATTGATGTATTCTACCGATAACAAGGATTTTTCCGTTAAGTATTAAGTATTATGAATGTAGCAGACGATAAAACCATTGTTAAGGAATATTTCAACTCTACAGGCTTTGACCGTTGGAGACGCATTTATGGCAATGGTGAAGTTAATACAGTGCAGCTTGATATCCGCAAAGGACATCAAAAAACCGTAGATACGGTACAGATCTGGTTAAAAGCAGATGAGAATTTAGCAGAAATATCAATATGTGACGCTGGATGTGGTGTAGGTAGTCTCAGTATACCCTTAGCCGAAGCAGGAGCAAAGGTTTACGCCAGCGATATTTCGGAAAAAATGGTCGAAGAAGCTAAGGAAAGAGCGGTGCAAATTTTAGGAAACGCTGATAATCCAACTTTTGCAGTGCAAGACTTGGAAGCATTGAGTGGTAACTATCATACAGTTGTTTGCTTGGATGTTCTCATCCACTATCCGCAAGAAAAAGCTGCCGAAATGATATCTCATTTATGCAGTACCGCTTCCTCGCGGATTATTGTCAGTTTTGCGCCAAAAACCTTTTTTCTGACCATACTCAAAAAAATCGGAAGTTTCTTTCCAGGCCCCAGTAAAACCACCCGTGCATATCAGCATCGTGAAGCCGATATCGTTGATTTTTTGCAAAAAAACGGCTTTAAAATCGAACGTCAAGCAATGACACGCACGCGTTTTTACTTTTCTCGAATACTGGAAGCTACACGTAAGTGAGGTTAAGATCGCGGCAAGATACCACATCTTGTCGTGTTTCTATGAAGTTTTTCACAAAAGTTTCCGCTGGTTTGCTACTTTCATTTGGTTCAATTTTTCTCGCGCAGGTGACTGTGGAGGCATTATCAAACGATCGCCCAAGAACTCTCGAAGAAAAACAGGAGATGGCAGATAAAGCCATTGCCGGTTTAGCTTTAGGCTTACCCGCTGTCGGATTCGGTTCCTGGTTGATATTGGGGTTACGTCACCAACATCAAAGACAGCTAACAAGTCATCTTCAATCTACTTTTTATCGCCTTGTTGAACAAGAAAGAGGACAAATTTCTTTACTGCGCTTTGCTAAAGAAGCAGAAGTATCGGGAGAGGAAGCCAAACTATTCTTAGATTCCAAGGCTAAGGAATTTAATGCTACCTTCGACCACGGTCTAAATGGCGGTGTCTATTATCACTTCCATCTTTAATTCAGGAGTATTTATTTTAATACTGTTTTGTTTTAATTAAATTGTAGAAACGTTGCACGGCAGCGTTTCTATATCAAAAATTTTCACTAAAATTTATATGTAATTAATATTTTTAAAAAGCAGTAAAAATACTTATAAAAATATATGATATAAAAAAAACTAATTAGCTTCCGAATTCGGTTTATTGGTTTCGTAGTAAGGAATGGGAGTATTAACCATAAATCATCGTCGCAAAGTCCCTAAATTCTATTTATGGGGATGTACGCTTAGCTTGAGCAAATACAGCGATCGCAGCAGGGAACCTAATTTCTGGCTTTATACGGTTAATACACTTCCACTTTACAAAGAAAATATGAAATTGGTCATTGACAATTGATAATCGATCATTGATTAGTGGAAGCAATTTGAAAGTGAGGTTAAGATCGCTCTTAAAAGTTAAAACTTTAAAAATATATGAAAACTGCAGAGAAGTTAGCTGCTGGCTGGTTGATTATATTAGGGTTTATGCTGACAACAATATCAGCCCAGGCAATGAGAGATAAACATTTGATGTTAAAAAACATACCGCCTGGTACTTACGATCCATATGATTATCCTAATCCCTATGCATTAGCTGAGTTAAATACCACAGCTGTAAATGGTATTGTTTTTGGTTTACCTAGCTTAGCTTTAGGAGGATGGTTAGCATTAGGAATGCGTCGTCAAGGTAAACATGAAAAGAATGCGATCGCCAAGCAGATGGATCTTCATCTGCAATCAATGTTTTATCGCATGATAGCGGAAAATGAAGGACGGATTACAGTTTTAGGCTTTGCAATGCGATCCCAGCTAAGTGCAGCCACCGCCAGAGAATTCTTAGACGACCAAGCCAAACAATTTAATGCTAACTTCAAAGTAAGTGAAGACGGTGCAGTTTCTTATCACTTTGATATATAAATTAGGGCAGGGAACGGTGAACAGTGAGCAGTGAACAGTGAACAGTGAACAGTTAGGAGTTAGAATTTCTCCCCCTGCTCCCCATCTCCCCATCTCAAAGGTATCTTCATCCGGCATTAGTAATATGACAAAAATATTTATGAGCCTAGCAGCCGTATTCGCTGGTTTATCGGTAGCTGCTGGCGCTTTCGCTTCTCACGCCTTAAAAGAAAGACTTAGCGAGCGCGCGCTGCAAATTTTTGAAGTTGGCGCTCGCTATCAGATGTATCATGCTTTAGCGCTGTTACTAGTTGCAATCTTGCTCAGTCAAAACGAATCACCACCAACAAGCTTAATTGCCAGTGGCTGGTTATTCATCATCGGTATATTTATTTTTTCAGGTAGCTTATACGCTCTAAGCCTAAGTGATGTTAGATCCTTGGGAGCAATAGCACCATTAGGCGGTGCAGCATTTATCGCCGGTTGGGGTGCATTGGCGATCGCTGCATTTAGTTATCAGTGAACAGTTCACTGGTAACTGTTTGCTGGTAATCTAGATTTGGTTTGAGGTTTGCGGGCATTCTACAACGAAACCAAGCATCAAATAGAAATGCATTTGCGTGTCGTAAAACCTCAAACCGTAGAATTACTTGCAGTCAATCTCAAAGTTAACTTTGAGAAAGGCGAAACCATCAACACCGAAATTTCTCGCAAATTTGATATCAACAAGATTCAAAAGTTACTTAAAACTAAAGGCTTAGTTCCACAAAAAGTGTGGACTGATGATAATCAATGGTTTGCTTTAATACTATCTAAACTTTCTTAACTAATGGGGTGAACATGGTTAAAGTCCGCCTTATTTATATCAATTGAAGTAGCTGCATAAAGTTATGTTAAGATTTGATAAAGATTGTATCGAAAGTTAGAATGCCAAATCAAAGCAACTCAAGCACATCATCCCAAAAGTACAACAAAGCTGCAATAGGTCTTGGTAGCAACCTTGGCGAATCTCTTACTACTCTCGAAAATGCGATTCAAAGCCTAAATGAAATGACGGGTATAACCCTAATAAGTCATTCGGACTGGTATACAACAAAACCAGTGGGAGGCCCACCACAACCAGATTATGTCAATGCTTGCGCTTTATTAAAAGTAGAATTAGACCCTCATAAGTTGTTAGAAACTCTTTTAGAAATTGAACAACAATTTGGTCGCGAACGCAAGGAACGTTGGGGAGCAAGAACACTCGATTTAGATTTGATTTTATATAATGATTTAATTTTGGATACTCCTAATCTGCAAATTCCTCATCCTCGCATGAGAGAAAGAGCTTTTGTATTAGTACCCCTAGCAGAAATAGCGCCAAATTGGATTGAACCAGTTTCGGGAAAAACGATTACTCAACTCCTAAAAGAGGTAGACTGTTCTGGAGTTGCTCAAATAGAAACTCAAAAATAATGTTAAAAAAAGCTTTAGTAACTGGTTCTAGCGGAGGAATTGGAAAAGCGATCGCCCTCGATTTAGCTAGTAAGGGATTTGATTTGGCATTTCACTATAATTCCAATGAAGCAGCCGCTAAAAAGGCTTGTGAAGAGGCAGAAGCTTTGGGAGTAAAGGCTCGCGCGCTGCAAGCAGATGTCACCAAACCCTTAGAAGCACAATCTTTAGTAGACAATGCCGCAGCAGAGTTAGGGGGCTTATCGGTAATTGTTAATAACGTGGGTAATTATTTAAGTAAACCTACTAGCCAAATATCAATAGAAGAGTGGAATTCTACTATTGATTCCAATCTTAATACTACTTTTTATGTTACCAGAGCGGCCATTCCTCACCTGAGATCTGCTGGTTGGGGACGCATTGTTAATATTGGTGCGGCTAGCGCTCAGAATGTCACCGCTCGTGGTTCTAATACAGTTTATATAATTGCTAAAACTGGCATCATTATTTATACTAAATCCCTCGCTAAAGAGCTAATTGAAGATAATATTACTGCCAATGTAGTTTCACCAGGGATAGCAGAAAATTCCTTTGAATACGATGATGATTACAAAGATGCTATACCTAAATTACCAGCAGAACGTCCTGCAAAGTTATCAGAAGTAGCCCATGCTGCTTGGTATTTTATCAATCCAGAGTCTGAATATATCACGGGACAAGTATTAGAAGTTTCTGGCGGTTGGTGTTTATGACTAACAACTAACAACCAACAACTAACAACCAACAACTAACAACTAACAACTAACAAGAAAAATATGCTCACTCTGGAAAATCTTCATGAAATTCATGAAAAATATAACGATGCTTTAAAAGTCAAAGTTGAAGAGTTTACTATTGGCAACAAGCATTTTAATTTTAATTCCGAACAAGCCATTTTAGGAGTAGTCAATCTTTCTACTGATTCTTGGTACAGGGAAAGTGTTTGTATGAGTTCGGAACAAGCGATTCGTCGCGGCATCATGTTAAAAGCGCAAGGAGCCGATTTTATCGATATTGGCGCTGAATCTACTTTACCCAATGCAGAAAGAGTAGAAGATGTCAGACAACAAAGTAAAATTTTACCCGTACTTGAAGCTCTGAATCAAGAAGGAGTTTTAACTTCAATTGAAACATATTATCCTCAAGTTGCTAGAGAATGTTTGCGAGTCGGAGCAAATATCATTAATTTAACTGGTTCCCAAGATAATAAGGAAATTTATCAACAAGTATCGGAGTTTGATGCTGGGGTTATTATCTGTTACGTTCAAGGAAAAAACGTCAGAGAAGTTGATGACTTTGATTTCGGTAACGATCCAACAGACTTAATGTATGATTATTTTGCCAAAGAGATAGAAACAGCGACTAAACTTGGCGTGAGAAAAATTTTTGTTGATGCAGGTTTAGGTTTTTACTACAAAAATCTTCAAGACAGCAGTCTTCGCATTCGTTTCCAAATGAAAACCTTTTTAAATACTTTTCGTCTCAGGAAATTAGGTTTTCCAGTATGTCATGCTCTCCCCCATGCATTTGAATGTTTTGGCGAAGAAGTAAGAAGTGCTGAATCGTTTTTTGCAGTTTTAGCAGCATTAGGTAAAACCGATTTATTTAGAACTCATGAAGTCCCAAAAATCAAAGCTGTTTTAGATACTCTTAGTTTATTTTAACTTTGATTTCAACACAACAAAATATGATTTACCCACGGACAACGTAATTAGAATCATTGCAACAAGAACCTTGCAATCTCAAACCATTACAAATTCATAAATAGTACAGGGATACGATCAAAGAATAATCCAAAATCGTAAATCTAAAATCTAAAATCGAATGACTTTAATTTTTCCAGATTTCAAGAGTAGATATCATGAGTCTCGTATAGAGTATATGGCAACAGGAGAGTCCTCAACCTGTGATGTGATTTGTTCTGAAATGCCTTACTGGGAGAATTCTAGACTGATTTTTCCTTTTCTAATTGATAACTGGAATCATGAATATTATATAGACTTCCCTCTTGAATTCAAAAATACACAGAAAACTCATCCATCTGCTTTAATTGGGATTGCAATGGCTGAAATTTATCGCCTTTGTGAAATCTGTACTCCTAAGACTGTGGAAGTTTTTTGGTATAGTTGTCTCCCGTGGGAATCAGATTGGTGGAATGAGGATATTTATTGGTATCTCCAACAAAAATTTTATCTGGAAAAATGGAGTTGGGATAAAATGCCTAAAATAGAATTTTCTCCAAGTGACGTAGAAAATTCTTGGTCGTTATCAGTAAAGGATTCCTATCTTCTAGCAGTTAGCGGAGGTAAGGAAAGTACTTTTACTTTTGAGTGGATGCAGAGGGCTAATCTTACCACAGAGACTTTTACTCTACATCATGCTGGAGGCATACTAGGAGACAATTGGCAGAAAAAGTTTCCAGTATTTAAGCATATAAAACAGCGATCGCACCTTTGGGAAATACTTACTCATCCCCAAGAAGATCCTGCTGAGCATTTTGGTTACAAGGGGGTACGTAACGATCCGACAATTACCAATGCCTTGTTC
>JBCBQE010000247.1:0-8375 GCA_039820385.1 Cyanobacteria bacterium J06635_10 | reverse complement strand
ACATAAATCCGAACCGTTAATCACTCTTCCATCTTTTAAAGTTACGGTTTCACCACGTTTGAGTTGGCCGTAAATTCTACCTGGTGGAATTTCTAATGCTTTGGCTTTTTCTACATCAAATTTTCCTGCTCGGTTTTTTTCCTCTATACGATAACCATAGGCTGTAACTCGATGATGTAAAATATTACATCTCACCGTGAATTCAGAATCTTCGTAAATTATCCCCGGCTTCACAGCATGAACTTTGACTGGGTACGAAAAATGTGTATGAGAATAACGTCTACAAGCTTGTAAATATTCGTTTAATCCTTCCGGCCCATAAATGTCAACACGACGTACATTCCCAGCCAAACCGCAACTAGCAAGAAGCCCCATCAAGCCAAATATATGATCGCCGTGCATATGGGTAATAAAAATTCGGGAGAGTTGACTCATTTTCAAGTCACTTCGCAATATTTGGTGTTGAGTACCTTCACCACAGTCGAATAACCATAATTCTGCTCTTTGCGGTAATCTGAGGGCAACACTAGAAACATTGCGCGATCGCGTGGGTACCCCAGAACTCGTCCCTAAAAATGTTATCTGCACGGCCTTATGTGATGTTTTTATAACTTAATTTACTATCTAAGTAGGTCGGCGTTAAAGATTCAAGCTATGTCATTGCGAGTGGAACGTAGTGAAACGAAGCAATCGCAAGGTTTTGAAGGCTGTTTACAGTTCGTTACATAGTTAAGTTTATTTGTGCCGACTTACCTACATTGTCTATGATGACATCAAGAAGGAAGGTACCTTTAATTAACTTAACGATTGGCTGTATCAAGACTTACGTAAAAATAAAGCCCACATATGTGGGCTTCAAATATTTCAAAAAAAAGTAATTAAACTTTACAAAGTTGTGCTTATTAATCTGTTGTATCAGAAGACTGATTTACCAAAAGACGATCGCGAATTTTAGTTAGTTGTTCTTGGGATGTAACAGGTTCTCGTGGTGCTGGAAGTTCGTTATTCGGCCAATTTAATACATCATTACAGGGACATAACAACGGCGGCATACCTAAGTTTCTTAAGGGTACCGGCATATCACAACGGGAACAAGAAACCATATCCCACTCAGGTGAAAGTAGTTCGGCAACAGTTTGTTGCGTTCCTTCGAGGTAGCATTCACCAGATTTAGAAGAAATAACTTGCTGCCAGCATTCCTCAAAATCCTCACTGTAGCTTTCACCATCAACAATTTTCTGGGGCTGCAAGCTTGCCGCACCATTATTTATAAAAACCTTCTTACCCAACTGAAACCAATAAGCCAGGTATTTTTTTACTTTTGTTTTAGATGCCATACCTTAATTTTAGATTTTAGATTTTAGATTTTGGATTGTGAATTCTGAATAAAAAATGAAGAATTAATCATTGAGTATTAGGGATTGGACATGAGGTATTGGTAATTTATAACTCCTAACTCCTTCAAGACGGCAAACGAGTACCAAGGGCGCTGAGATTGAGGACATGTCCTCCAGTGACTAAATATGTTGTTTGACAGATAACGCCTAATTTACGGCTTAATGAACCGAGTCGATCGCGAAAGGTTTGACCTCGGGGATAAGCTGGTACTACTCCCCATCCGGTTTCTTCGGCGACGAAAATCATTTCTGCTGCAACAAGTCGTACTGTTTCTAGAAATTCTTCAACGGTATCAAGCCAGGAAATATCATCTTTTTCTATGTGATTTGCTACCCAAGTGCCTAGGGAATCTACCAATAAGACAGTATTAGGTGTGGCGGAAGCTAGAGTCGCAGATAATTCAAAGGGAACCTCTAAGGTTGTCCAGCTTTGAGGACGGCGATTTCTATGTAGGATGATGCGTTGCTGCCATTGCTTATCATTTGGTGATAAGAGTGCTGTTGCGACATAAACTACTTCTTTACTTGACTGTTTTGCTAAAGTTTCGGCCCATTCACTTTTTCCAGAACGTGCAGGACCGGTGACAAGAATCACTTTACTCAAAGCCATTTTCTCAGTATCTTTAATAAAATAGGGTTGCAATTTGTTTATATTTTTTTACGCCAAAGATGGGATTTTCGGTTACAAATAACTTTTAATAGATAAAAATACAACAACAGCGGTTAATGCTGCTACTGGCAAGACTTTAAATTTCAACCCTAGCCAAAAAAGCATCGCATAACTGCACTAACTGCCAACTTTCCCCGAATATTTCTATGAAAGCAGGTTTGAAGCGTATTGAGGCAACTTTACAGGGTTTAGATATTCGCGTTACCAACCCTATCGAAGATACTGACGATAGTAATGGTTTGAATCAAGAATCTTTATCTTTTCGCATTGGTACCCCCATAGACGAATCCACGGTCGGTGCTAGAAAATCATCAGAAGAGGTTATCGAACAAACGGATGCTCCCGAAGTTTCAAAACACTCCTTGAAAGAAGATAACTCAGTTCAGGCCTTTTCTGCACAAAATGAGGATGGAAAAGCGCCGAGTCTTCCTAAATTCAAATCTCCGAGCTTTAGCAGCCATATTAACGCTCCTAATCCCGCCTTAGCATCGAATGTCTTGGAAGAAATTCAAGAAATTATTGCTGCTTGGCAAGCAGAATTACAAACACTTGTGCGACAAATTCAGGATTTGTACCTACAGGGGCCGATTGTTAATGGCTGGCTGGAATCTCATAAAAAAGAACCACAACCCGAAGACACTGCAACCCTGCGTCATGCAGAAGTCGATCGTTTGATGGACTATGTGGAAGAAATTTGTGCGGCGCAAGCAAAAGTCTCATCTGATGAATCAAACCGTACTGGTTACCGCTTATGCGGTTTGGATGATTCCGGTGAAGTTTGGTCCCGTGCTTGTCCCCCAGAACAAGTACCCAGCGTTAGTATGGCGATCGCCCGTTACCAACAATTACGTCAACTTTTAGGACGCAAGCAAAAACTGGAAAATCGTTTAAATCAAATAGCAGAAACTCTAGTAGTTTTACACAGTCATATTCAACAACAAAGATAAAGTTATAAAACTTATATCCGAAAAACCTCGGTTGGTGTGTATAAATTTTTTAGTTAAGATTCTGTGCAGGCGGATGTTGAATTTTAGCGATCGCTGATTTTTAATAGCAATAAAGCTATTATTGTTAGCCTAAAAAAATCTAAAATCCTTCATATTCGCAAATCTAAAGATTGCTTTCAATATGCCAGACACCCAAATTTCTGCCATTATCTGTACCCACAATCGAGACAATTATTTAGGCGCTGCCATCGATAGCCTTTTGTCACAGGATTTTGCCACTGAATTTGAAGTGGTAGTAGTAGATAATGGGTCGAAAGACAATACCAAAAAAATCGTAGAACAAAGACTGGACAATCCCCGTCTTAAGTATATTTACGAGCCTGTCCTTGGTTTATCTGTAGCTCGTAACACTGGTGCCCAAGCTTCTAGCAGTGGAATCTTAGCATATCTTGATGATGACGCTGTAGCAAGCGAAGGCTGGTTACAAGTTCTCTACTCTGCTTATCAAAGTAATTCTAAATTAGCAATTGCTGGTGGTAAAGTCACCTTATTGTGGCCGCCTAATACCAACCCTCCCCATTGGCTATCACCGGGATTAGCCGGTAATTTGGGAGCTTATGATTTAGGCGATCGCGTTGTTTCTATTGAAAAGCCTGGTTTGACTCCTAGAGGGTTAAATTATTCGATACGCCGCAGTTTCTTAGATGACATTGGAGGTTTTGACACCAATCTCGGAAGAGTAGGTAAAAACTTACTTTCCAATGAGGAGTTACAGATGACTGAATTAGCCTTAGAAAAAGGTTGGGAAGTAGCTTATCTTCCCGATGCTTTAGTTGCTCATAATGTGTCTGAAGAACGTATCAAACGTTCCTGGTTTTTCAGTCGTGGTTGGTGGCAGGGTATAAGTGAATGTTATCGAGAACAACTCGCTGGAAAAGCCGGTGCAGGTCAGTTACAACGCGGTAGCGAACGGCTTATACGTGGTTTATATAAAGCATTGCGAAATTATTCTAACCCAGCAGAACGTTTTGATAATCTTGTTTATGCTTACGGCCAAATAGGTTATTTAAATAAAGTTATTCAGGGGCTTATATCTACAAAAAAAGTAGTTAGTAGATAGTGGATAGTAGATAGTGGATAGTGGATAGTAGATAGTGGATAGTGGATAGTAGATAGTGGATAGTGGATAGTGGATAGTGGATAGTAGTTTTATCAACTACCAACTAACAACTAACAACTAATAACTACCAACTAACAACTAACAACTAACAAATAACAATTAATATAATTATATGTCTAATAAGATACCTGTTTCTGTTTTAATTCCGGCTAAAAATGAAGAAGCTAATTTACCTGCTTGTTTGACTAGCGTTCAAAGGGCAGATGAAATTTTTGTTGTAGATTCTCAAAGTAGCGATAGAAGCATTGAAATTGCCGAAAGTTTCGGTGCGAATGTCGTACAATTTGACTTTAATGGGCGTTGGCCAAAGAAGAAAAATTGGTCTTTAGAAAACTTACCTTTTCGTAATGAATGGGTATTAATAGTTGATTGCGATGAGCGCATTACTCCTGAATTATGGGATGAAATTGCCCAAGCGATTGAGAATTCAGAATATAGCGGTTATTATCTAAATCGCCGTGTATTCTTTTTAGGAAAATGGATTCGCCACGGTGGAAAATATCCCGATTGGAACTTGCGTTTATTCAAACATAAAGAAGGGCGCTACGAAAACCTGAATACAGAAGATATTCCAAATACAGGTGACAACGAAGTTCACGAACATGTTGTCTTAAGCAATAAAGTTGGATATCTAAAAAATGACATGCTTCACGAAGATTTCCGCGATTTGTTCCATTGGTTAGCGCGACACAATCGTTATTCAAATTGGGAAGCTCGCGTTTACTATAATTTACTTACGGGTAAAGTTGATGACGGCACCATCGGTGCAAGTCTTTTCGGCGATGCAGTACAACGCAAGCGTTTCTTGAAAAAAATCTGGGTACGATTACCCTTTAAGCCACTTTTACGCTTTATTTTGTTTTATATCATTCAGCGCGGTTTCTTAGACGGCAAAGCTGGCTATATTTACGGAAGACTTTTAAGTCAATACGAATACCAAATCGGTGTAAAACTTTACGAATTGCGCAGCTGCGGCGGTAGTTTAAATACTGCAAATGCTTCACAAACCCCAGAAGCTCCTATTTCTGGAAAAGTTACTCAATCCTTAACCTGATGAGGAGAAAAGGGAGAGGGGGAAGAGAAGGGAGAGGGGGTAGAAAAATATCTCTAGCTCTCTGACTCCCTCCCTAAATAAATAGGGTTACTTAAGCGCGGGATAGGAGTAATTCCTGACTCCCATCCCCCAATCCAAAATCTAAAATCCAAAATTCCCATGCCCAATGCCCAATGCCCAACACCAATATCATTAGATGCCGAACCTTTTATAGATTTACGTAAATATGACCAATCTAACTTTGACCGAGGGCGTGCGGGTTGGTTTATATTATTCTGGTGGTTTGTACAAGCCATTACCTTTCCCCTCACTCTTCACAATATGAGTGGTATTCGCTGTGCTTTGTTACGTCTGTTTGGAGCACGTATTGGTAAAGGTGTATTAATTCGACCTACCGCCCGTTTCACTTATCCATGGAAAATCAGTATTGGTGACTATAGTTGGATTGGTGATGATGTCGTTTTATACAGTATCGATGAAATTAACATCGGTTCTCACTGCGTAATTTCGCAAAAAAGTTATATCTGTACTGGTAGTCACGATATCAAAGATCCAGCCTTCGGTTTACAAACGGGGAAGATTGCAATTGGTAATGGTGCTTGGGTTGCCACGGATTGCTTTGTGGGGCCAGGAGTAACCATTGGAGCAAATTCTGTAGTCGGTGCTCGCAGTACGGTTTTGACTGACATACCTGACGGAAAGGTTTGTTGGGGTACGCCTTGTCGTCCCCGGTATGTGAGAAATCGATGACTTGACACTCTCCCGTCTGGAAGACGGGAGAAACTTCTGCGCCTAGACAGCATAGCTTGAAATATCCTCTTATAGCTGTCGGGTTCCCAGGCTCACCCCGTTTGCCAACAAGGGCTCCCATAAGAATTTTTTTAGAAGAAAAAAATTCTTATGGGTACCCTATGGGCGGAGTGATATTTCCTTCCAACTCGCCAATTCGAGATTTGGGCGTATACTTCCCGAGAGTCCCCCGGTAGGTTTTAACGTCTTATACTGACAACAAAAATTCTACCATGTATAGGGGCATAAATGCCCGACTTCGCTCTACATCCCCCACTTAAAAGATGGGGGATGTAGAGCCTCGATCAGTTTTATAAAGCTTCGTAATCGCACTGCCTTCGCCAAAATTAAGATGCCAATACAGTACTATTACAAATATTATTTCAGAAACCCGGTTTTTTTAATCGGGTTTCTAATTTTTTACGAATGACTTAAAACAGCTTCACCTCTCACTTTAATATTAGAATCAGCAACATTTTTTAAATGAGTTAACATCAATTCATCTCGCTGACACCATATAGAAAATATCTTTTCTCTTCCATCATTCAATGTTTCTGTATTGATACGATATACATTATTTACCCGCTTTAATTTCAAGCCTAATAAACTCAAGAGTCGCCGAATAATTGTAATTGTAGAAACCCGTTCTTTTTCTATAGCTAAATTTATATTTAACGCCCTCTGAATATGTTTGTTGCAATGCAATATCGTATTTTTCAGCAAGTTCAAATCGGCATCATTTTCAGTAAACTCCCTACCGGGTTCGAGTAATTGTAAAACACCCAATGCTCGTAAAGCTTCTATTCTTTGAGTATATATTTTTAAATCCGGTAAAAAAACCTTGCCATCACCGCACGACAATTGTTGACTCCATTCTTGTTTATCTCGTATGTGGAAATACTCGCTAGAATGAGTTAAATAATAATGAGTTCGCAATTGATAATAGTAGCCTTTATCATCCTGCAATTTTAGTTGAGGAGTGACTTCTACACCATATCTTTTTCTGAGAAAGTATTTATTGATTTTGTGGCGTTCGTTATCTGTAAGAGAATGCTTACTTAATAACTGTTCGTATTCGAGATAATCTATATTCGGAGCATTACTTACAGCAGTTGCTACCGCTAATTGCTTCTGTTGCTTAATTTTCTTGATATTATGATTAATCTCTTGAGATTTCTGCCGACTCTTTTCCCACTCCTTCCTAATTTTAACAATTTCCAAAATCAACCTTCTACGAGTTGCTAAATCTTCTTTATCAGTAGCTAAAAACGCATAGCGCAAATCTCTAATAATATTCTTTTGAATGTCATTAGTACGCACCCATAAATTATGCCCTTCAGCCGTCAATCCTTCCTTCATCGATTGACGGTAAAAGTTAATTGAAGCATTTACTCTTGCCGATAATTTGGCCCAAGTTCGTAAATGAATGGGATCGTAAACTAATGGTAAATCAACATCTATTTTATGGAGCGGACTCAATAAAGCCAAGTTTTCTCTTTGATTTTCCTGATACCAGAAAGATAGGGAACGATAATTTGTACTACCGCTACCAATTAAACCAATTCCTCGCTTGGCACACCACACAACACGCGGCACATTATCGCGTACCCTTGCTAATCCTTGTCTTGCTTCCGAATCTGGAATGACTCCTTGAAAAATTCCGTAAACTCGGTCAAAATGCTGGACATCAATACTAATTCCGGTACCGAGACTAGGAGTCACGAAAACAGCATCATATTCAGTAATTTTTTGATTAATAGATGCTGCAAAATCAACCGCTTCATGACCTGGTGTGTTAGTAGTATGACTGCTAACTATTAAAGTTTTGGGATACAAATGTCGCAACTTATCTAAACGTTCTTTTAAATAGCCTTCAATTGTTTCACTACTGTAACGTCCAGAACGACTATCGGTAGTAACATAACATTTTCTTCCGGCGATTAGATCTAATTCTAGCTGTTGAATTAGCGGTGTAGGATTGGGTGAATCATAAAAAGTTACATCCCAAGCTTCTTCGGGTTTCCACTGATTTATCACAACCCAAGGCGTTAATTTGAACCCTGCTAATGTTTGGAGGTATTCTAAAGAAACATCTGATAAATCGGCATCTTGAGTAATCACTAATCCTCCGGTAGTTAAAACGGTAGAAATTAGCTGTTGAAATAACTTTAAAATTTTAACTCGTTTATCTTTACAAGTCTTACTATGTAGCAGGTGCCATAAAGATTGTTCGACTTCATCTAAGATAACTATGGCCCCTTCCCAGTCAAAAGGATTGAGTTTCCAAATTGAATCAATACATAATCCTGTAGAAGAATTTGAAGAGGTATCTGGAATT
>JBCBQE010000246.1:0-8377 GCA_039820385.1 Cyanobacteria bacterium J06635_10 | reverse complement strand
TATTATCTCGGAATTGGTAATTTCAATATGACACCGACAGGGGAAAATGGCTCTATTTTTGATTATGTTGATGGTGGTAGCAGAACTAAATTGTTGAATGCTACGGGTGATGATTCTTTAACTGATTGGGATGTTAGTAAAATAGCGAATAGTCCCCAAGCGACTGGAAGATATCGTATTGTTTTCAATCAAAGTACTGTTAAGAAGACTCCTGAGCCTACTGCTGCTGTTGGTTTTGGTTTGTTTGCTCTTGGGGGCGTTGTTAAGGGAAGAAAGAAAAAGTGATATCAAGTTTAGTTGATTCGATATGAATGAAGTATAAATGCGACTGGGGGATTTTCCGCAGTCGCTGTAAGTGTCTATATTTGAAATTCTAGTTTATAGATTTCATCGCTAAATACTTCAACGTAAAGTAGCAACGGTTTTCTCGTTTCTAAGTTTATCTAATATGAAAATGCTGTATTTGTTGCCAAATTCGGGAAAAAATTAGCTTTTTTAAGCTTTTTCAAGAAAAAATAGATGCGGTAATGCCTTTTTTAATTTACATACAAATAAATATTTTAAATTTATATTTATCAAAATACTTTAAGCAACCGAAACTTCGTTTACTGTTTTTTCCACATCTTCAGCATTATCAAAACTGTAGTCGAATAAATCGTCAGGAGTAATTATTCTTGAATCTCCTCTGGCTTGGTAAGCCAAATTCAAGCCATTACATAGATTATTGAGTACTCTGCCACTTATTTGTTCTATTTCGTCTGTATTTTTTAACTTTGAGATAGAAGTAGGGTGTATTTCTGACAAAGTTGCTAACTCCTTATTAGAAATTTTCTTTTCTGCCATCAATATTCTTAGTCGCCAACGAATCATTTTGGTTAATCTTTCTGTAAATGTATGTCTACTTTATAGTTTCCAACACTAATTCTATATTAACCAACCAAAAATCATATTTATAAAACAACTTTTATAGCAAGCAAGCAAAATTAATGGTGACATAGATTTTTTATTAGCTAGCCTGCTATTATAAACAAGTGAGCATTAAATCTTTTTTTTATGAAACTTAGGGGAAAGAAACATAGTGTGGCTTTTTCAATAAAGTTGTTGCATATCCTAAATCGAGTTACTCTATTACTGCTCATAGCAATAAATAGAAAATGATATGCTCGCAAGTGTCAACAGTAAAAAAGAAATTATAATGATAGATACAGAATATATTGCAACATTTAAATGGACTGAGAAACAAGGATCTAAATTGTTATCTTTACGTGGTAAGATGTCTCGTCGGGAGTTGGCAGAAAAAACTGAAGAATTGGGTACGGGAATAGCTCGTCAGTATATACAGCAATTAGAACAGCCGCATATGTTCATTAAACGTATTAAAAGCGATTATTTAACCGTTTCTGTAGAAGTTGTACAGGTGCTGTGTGAAGCATTAGGAGTTGATATTACAGACTTTTTTAATTCCGCGAAATTTTTTACTTTTATGGCTTGATTTTATTATGCTATTAGCAGTATAATAGTTTTAGATAAAACAAAGGCAAACGTAATGATTCTTGCCGGAACCACGTTTGCCTTTGCTAAATCCTCTGCGTGGAGAATTTATTTATGATTGATCGAATTATAGTACAATCTGGTGTTCATTGGCTAGTTCAAGCAGATTCTACTAATACTATTCATCTGCAAATAGCTCAATTCCTAGAAGAACAAAGCGAACAAACCATCCTCAAAAGCATAGAATTGACACTCCCCATCAATTAATTGAAGGGGATTCAAGATCCATCCGTCCGCTCTAGAAATCTAAATACAAATATTTAAATCTCCCCGTTTGGATACGTCCACAAGCTCACACGGGCTGCCCGACCGCGTTTGAAAAGATTTATTCAATTTCTTACTTCGACTCCCATATTTATACAAGATTCTGGGCTTATTGCCCCCAGGGCTCCGGATCAGGGTCTGTCCGCTAGACCTACTAGGCTTTTTAATTGTGCGCTTTACCGCTTTAATCAGCATATCATAAAGTCTGATGAGACTGGCGAATAAATTCGCCAGCGCACTACACCCCCATAGTTAGAAACTAGGGGCACTGTGCGCGGTTCCGGTAGATTTGGATGAAACTGGAATATACCGCGTGTGGCGCGATTCACAATTGCTGGGAAAGTTCCAAAGAGATATAGCCAACGGTTTATGGATATCCCAACCCCGTAATTACAAGCTGAATCCACGCTTTGAAACCAGCAACGACGCGGTGATGTTCATCATCGAGATAAACGCACTTGCATCTGCTTAATTACATCTAGCACCAGCCATAAGAATGGTTGGTCACTTGTCCGTTTATTTTTTTCAGGGGAATCTATGGTTATCGCTACATCACTACCAAATACAAACTGTGCCCAATCTTTAGTCCAAGCAACTCAGAATATTCTGCATAATGCATTCTACTTAGCCAAACAGAAAGCCGAACTATCTCGTAAAGCTTATAAAAAATTAATCAAAGATTGGGGATGGGAGAAAGAGGACAAAAAGTATCTTAAAGTTGCTCAAACCTTCGAGAAATTTTCACCTCAAGATTTAGCCCAAGTAGAACCAGTAACCATATTTCGTTTAGCCAATCAGAACAAGAAATATGCTCCAGTAATCGAGCAGCTTCTTGACATTAGCTACATAACTCAACAGACTGTTCGAGAGTTAATGAAACAAGAACGTAAACCCAAACCATTTCAGAGCGAGAAACTTTCAATATGGAGACGAACTAGAGATGGTCGTAGGTATTGTCAGGTACCTCCAATTCACGACCAAGAAACGGGTGTTATTTTGCAGAAGATGCTTGACGAAGAGGGATTGACTGCTCAACAGATAATTGCAGAATCTTTAGCGCTGCGAAAAGCTATGAAAGAAGGACGTTTGCAGGAAGTACCCATAACTCTAGGAACAGAAGATATTGAAATTCCAAGTTCGGAATGTACTAAAAGTGATCAATCTTTAGATAACGAAACATACGAAGATAATTCCACTGATGAATCGATTGTTAAGACAGATGATTCAGGAATCAAAGTTGATGAGAGTGTTTTTTCTTCGGAGATTATTTTCAATCCAACAACAACCCAAGAAATAGTAGAATTTCTAAGTAATGAATTGAAAGTAGTTGTAGATAATATTGATAACTTTGATGGAAGACAAGTTAAAGAAGTAAAAAAAATAATAGCACAAATAGTTGATTTTTGTAATGCTCAACCCATCGAAGAACAGTGGAATACTACAGCTAAAATTTTCCTGTTTCTACGGGTAATTTGAGCTAAAGTATTCCACTGTTCTTCGATGGGTTGAGCATTGCATAAAGACTGGTTTTTTAACTTGCCTCAATTGCTAGCATATGCAGCTGTTTATAATCCCGAAGAATTGGAATGGGTTGATAAACGATTGCGTTCTGAAGCGCTTTTAATAATCTCGGCAGAGTAATGCTTTTTCTTGACATCAATAATATATTATTAGATGACATATACATACACCTAGCTCAATTATAAAATTAATGAATGAGTTTTCATATGTTGATGGGACTTTTCCAGGATTTAGAAGTCAAATATTATCTTGGGATGAAAAATGTATAGACTATATCAGCAATTTATATAATGGAAATACTGATAATGTAATTGATACATCGTTTGGTGATTGTTTTGCAAAAGTCAGAGAATTAGCATTTTCTGCTGAAAACGAAATCAATTTTAGGGGAGTAATAGATAACTAAGAAAGAATACAGTCAGCAGCAATTATTAGCGAAGGATACGTTGATATTGATTACAATTCAAAGCCAGCAACGATCATCGATACTCTTACAAATGCGCCTTGGAATGTAATTGATAAAATTACTCCGAAAAATATCTATAAACGCAAAGGTGCCGCAACTTCTCTGATTGAAGGTATTATAAAAGAAAGTTTAGAAAAAGGTTTTGGAGGAGTCGTTAAGGCATTAGCATTACCAAGAGCTATGGAATTTTATTTAAACCTTGGTTTTACTCGTAATGATTTTTCTGTTAGAGAAGTAATAGTACCTCAAACAAGCGCGCAAATCATTTTAAATGATATTGAATCAAAGCGTCAGCTACAAATATTTGATTGAGAGATTTTAGATTATGTCAGAACCAAAACAAGCAACTCCAGAACAATTAAAACGCTGGAAAAGATTAGATGAACTAGACAGCAACGCTATGATAGGGAGAATCGTATCAGGCGAAGAGTTAGCACAAATCTATCGTACAGGTTTTGATGGCACTGCAATTCTTGAATATCTTGTAAAAATAAGAGATAAACAAAAAAGATTAACTAGAGAATTAAAATCCCTTGCAGAGCATGAAGAGTGGGTGGTTAATCATATCAAGGAAACTTTAGGAGAGGAACGACTTAAAGATATTGAAAAATAATGAATCATTAGTATTTATACTTAATTTATTTAAATTATTATTTACATAATTGCGTATAGCTTCTGTTGCCATAGCTACTTTATCTAGATCATTATGCGGTAGATAATAATTTGTACTTTATCTCAGGTAAAAAATCTACCCTCGCATGGATTAAGCGTGCGTGTTCCCCGACTATGGCTCCCATAATCAAATTCGGAAATCATACAATTTCTACTACGGAATTACCCCAAATTCTCGCGGGTAATCAAATGCTACCTATATTGTGCCGTCATTTTATTATCAATCAAGGCATTGCCGGTATTAAATTAACTGATGAAGAAATAGCTCACGCCTCACAATCATTTTTCTCTAAAAACCAGATAGAGTCAGAAGAAGCACGTAATGGTTTTGTTCAGTATTACGGTATGAGTTTGAGGCAATTAGAAGAATTAACTACCAGGGAATTACGGATAGAAAAATTTAAACAAGCTACTTGGGGAAGTAAAGTAGAGTCGTATTTTTTAGCAAACAAATCCCAATTTGATAAAGTCGTTTACTCTCTTATCCGCGTTACTGAGATGGAAGTAGCTCAAGAATTGTTCTTCCGTATCCAAGCAGGAGAAGCAAATTTTAACGATAGCGCTAGAGAATATTCACAAGGACAAGAAGCACAAACGGGTGGGTTAATTGGACCAGTGGAATTGAGTATACCCCATCCTACTATAGCTCTTATGCTTTCTACATCGGCTCAAGGGGAATTATTAGCACCCACAAAATTGGGAGAATGGTACGTGATTCTACGATTGGAGAAAATTATAAGGGCACAATTGGATGAAACCATGCGACAACATCTTCTCAATCATATGTTTGAAGCTTGGGTTGCACAGGAGATGAAACATTCACCAGTTTCTGTATGTTCGGACAATGTTGGTGACAATTCGATAAAGTTGGGAGATTTTTCTGAGAATAACCATGGACAAACTGACAAACTGAAAAATCTCACATTTTCATCAAATTCAGAAATACAGGTTGCCATTTCTCAATAATGAATACTACCCCAACCGCACAGAATTTTCTTACCAGCATTTACCCATTTAACCAGTTACCACTAGAAAAGCTGGAGAATATTGCACAAAAATTACAACCCCTACGCTACAGAATGGGACAATCAATTTTCGTGCGAGAAACCATGCCCGATAAGGTAGTAATTATATATGAAGGGCAAGCACGATTATTGGGATACTCAAGAGGTGCTAAGGTTCCAGAAACTCTACAATTATTCAAACCAGGAGAAATTATCGGTTGGACTTCTTTGATACGAGGGGTACCTTGTGAAACTGCGATCGCTACGACACAGACAAGATGTTTTTCTATTCCTAGCAATGATTTTATTCAGTTATTAGAACAATCGAAGAATAATTATAATAATTTTGAAAACTCTCAATCAGATAAATTTGCAACATATTTTTACAATCAGCCCAGTTTAATTGAAGTATACAACTTGTTGGGAAAAGAATTAGAAAGACGTGCCATTGGATTGGCAAATCTCAAAGAATTAGCCACTAATACTTTACAACAAGCTCAAATAATTAATCTTCCCCCAGGTAAAACTGAACTATCTAAACTAGATTCAACTTTGATGTGGTTGGTTAGCTCAAATGGTTCTAACTTGATGGTGGGTGAGCGTCTTTTTTTCTCAACAGAAAACGAATCTTTTATTGAAGTAAACTCTTCGGTTCGTTTAGTCGGTTTGCAACAACCCTCCAGAGGAGTGAGAGAGGGAGAGAGGGAGAGAGTGAGGGAAGAATTTGAGTTGAAGAGTAACTCAATGGAGATGCCAAATACAAATGGTATTTCTTTCTCTGAGAATAACATCCCTCACTCCCACACTCCCTCACTCTCTCTCTCCACATCTCTTCCCCTCACATCAATCTGGGACAACGCACCCTTCGCTCCTGCAACTCCAGAAGAACCATCACCTCCAAAAAACCAATTTACCAAATATCCATACATCCACGGTAGAGGACCTGTTGATGCCACTTTAGCTTGTTTTCAGATGCTTTCACAATACTGGAAAATGCCGTGGAAACGAGATGTACTTAAACGTGCTTTAAATAATTCCTATAAACGTACTGGTAGCGTTTCCATTCAACTATGCGGTGCTGTAGCAGAATTGATGGGACTATCTTCTCAACTAGTACAAATTCCATCCGAGGCAATTAGTAAATTACCTACCCCTGTACTGCTTCCTTGGCAAGATAGTTTTGCAATTCTTTATAAAGCCAGCACTAAAGAATTAATCCTAGCAATTCCAGAACAAGGTGTTCGTCATATCAACCCTACCACCTTTGCAGAAACTTGGGGTGAAGAGGGACAGATCCTGTTATTGCAACAAACTTCAGAAACTCCTAAAAAAAGATTTGGTTTAGGTTGGTTTTTACCAGCAATCAAGAAGTATCGTCATGTATTAATAACCGTATTTATTGCTTCTTTCTTCGTACAGCTATTAGGTTTAGCTAATCCCCTTATCACCCAGGTAATTATTGATAAAGTTATCGTTCAAAACAGCATTAACACCTTAAATGTACTTGGTAGCTTGCTGATAGTAATGGCTATTGTAGAAGGAATCATGTACTGGTTGCGGACTAACTTGTTTGTCGATACCACCAACCGGATCGATTTATCTTTGGGTTCCGTTGTCATAGAACACCTATTAAGATTACCATTACGCTACTTTGAACGCCGTCCGGTTGGGGAAGTTTCTAGTAGAATTAACGAGTTAGAAAATATTCGCTCTTTTCTTACTGGTACCGCACTTACTGTAGTTTTAGATGCGGTATTTTCTGTAATCTATATTGCAGTAATGATTTTCTACAGTTGGTTGCTGACAATAGTAGCATTATCAACTATACCGTTATTTGCCTTATTAACCTTTATTGTCGCACCAATTATTAGGGGACAAACTAGAACCAAAGCAGAGAAGAATGCAGAAACTCAATCATACTTAGTAGAAGTTGTTGGTGGTATTCAAACTGTTAAAGCACAGAATATCGAATTAAACTCAAAATGGCAGTGGCAATCAAGATATGGTAGATATATCTCTGCTAGCTTTGAATCTGTTCAAACTTCTACTACTGCTGGTTCCCTCAGCAATTTTCTCAACAAACTATCAAATTTATTATTATTGTGGGTTGGTGCATATTTAGTACTGCAACAACAACTCACATTGGGACAATTAATTGCTTTTAGAATTATTGCTGGATATACTACAAGTCCCTTACTCAGATTAATTCAACTGTGGCAGAATTTCCAGGAAACTGCTTTATCCTTGGAAAGATTGGCAGATATTTTAGATAATCCCTAGGAAACAGAAATAGCTGGACGCAGTAACATTCCCATGCCAGCAATTCAGGGTGCTGTTATATACGACAATATCACCTTTAGCTTTGCCAAATCTCCCAACCCTCAACTACTTAACATTAATTTAGATATTCCACCGGGTACATTTGTAGGAGTAGTTGGACAAAGTGGTGCTGGTAAAAGTACTTTAACTAAATTGTTACCACGACTATACTATCCAGACCAAGGAAGAATTTTAGTTGATGGCTACGATATTAGCAAAGTTGAACTTTATTCCTTACGTCGTCAAATTGGTTTTGTACTTCAAGATACGCTACTGTTCGATACTACAGTACAAGAAAACATTGCATTAACTTCCCCAGATGCGACTCCTGAAGAGGTGGTAGAGGCTGCTAAAATTGCCTGCGCTCATGATTTTATCATGACATTACCTCAAGGTTACGAAACCCGTGTAGGAGAAAGGGGTTCTGCATTATCTGGGGGACAAAGACAGAGGATTGCTATCGCCAGAACTGTATTGCAAAATCCACCGCTGCTGATATTGGATGAAGCTACCAGTGCTTTGGATTATGACACGGAACGACAGGTTTGTCTAAATTTGGCTGCTGCATTCAGAAACAGAA
>JBCBQE010000245.1:0-8390 GCA_039820385.1 Cyanobacteria bacterium J06635_10 | reverse complement strand
TTTTGGCGTTGCACAATCGTAATATGAAATTATGATTTCACATTGCAGGAGACGTAACACTGTTACGTCTCTACACAAGTTTCATGTTTTTGACAAAATGTATATAAATGCAATTCATAGTTTCATTCAGCAACGCCTATTTTTTTATTACTCCTAACTCCGCGAGTTCAATAACAGACGTAGCACTGCTACGTCTGCGACAACTACTCACTCCTAACTCCTTACCTCCTTCTTTCCAAAGCCGCAATTTCAATAGCCAATAAATCAGCCAACTCCTTATCATTCAAAGCGTGAAAATCCGTTTCATCCTCATTCAAAAGCATCTTGGCATCAACCTGCCTCTCCATAGGAATCTCCTCACTCGCCAAATGACGCGCTAAAGAATCAACCGTAGAGAAATTCCAAGTAATAGTCGGTAAAACTTCCCGTTGCAACCAACTACTCAAATCTTCAGCTAACTTCACCGCTCTTACAGAATCCAAACCATAATCAGCAAAAGACTTATTGCGGTTAACCTTACCCACAGCAACATTTAACTTTCTTGCCATCCAATCAAGAATCCAACCGGCAACTTTCTCAAAACTTGCGTCAGATTTAACACTTTGCTGCTGAACACTAACTTCCTGATTCGCAATTACCTTACTGACATTATTTACCGCTACAGGCTCACTTACCTCAACTTTTACAGCAGGATTCATCTTCTCCTCCCGCAATAATCTCTTCAGTATTTTTCCCGTTGGATTCTTCGGAATTGAAGCTACAAACTCAACATAACTAGGAACCTTATACTGAGCCACTCGCTGCTGAGTAAAAGCAATTATTTCCTCCTCCGTAACAACTTCACCAGGCTTCAGTACAATACAAGCACGCACCTGTTCCCCCATCAAAGCATTGGGAACACCATATACAGCCACCTCTGCAATAGATGGATGCTGGTAAATGACATTTTCTACCTCAGCAGGGTACACCTTCAAACCGCCAGAATTAATCATATCCTTTAAACGGTCTACAATGTAGAAGTAACCCATATCGTCCATTTTGCCGATATCACCGGAATGAAACCAGCCATTTTTCATGACTTTAGCCGTTTCTAATGGACGATTCCAGTAACCCAACATGACATTGATACCGCGAATCGCGATTTCTCCTAACTCACCCGGTGCAACATCACTACCATCCTCAGTATTAACAATCTTCATTTCCACGTTTTCAATAGGCGCACCAATGGAACCGAGTTTATATTTGAGACGATTATTGTAACTAGCCAAGGGTGATGTTTCCGTCAAACCATATCCTTGGTGAATGACTTTCCCAAACTTGTCTTGCCATTGTTTAGCAATCTCTTCAGGTAAACCAGCCGCCGCAGAAAAGTAATAACGTGCAGTTAGATCGGTTTTTGATGCCTTCTCCAGTAACAGAATAAAAGTTGTTGGTACACCGAAAAACATAGTAATATCAAACTCAGTTACTGAATTAATGATAGTTTCCGGTTCAAAGGACCTATGCAGTACGATCGTCGCACAAGCATTCAAAGCACTGTTAAATATAGCATTCTGCCCAAAACAGTGGAACATCGGCAAAAATAACAAAATATTATCCTTGCTACTCATTTCACAATTGTGATTCATCGAATACATATTAGAAATCACATTACCGTGAGAAAGAGTCGCTCCTTTCGGAAAACCCGTAGTTCCAGAAGTATAAAGTATCGCTGCAGCTTCATCCTTTTGCATCATTACAGCACGAGCTTCAGATGAAGATTCCGACATTAAATCATCTAGAGAAATACCCGCATTCGATTTACCTTCGGTAATTAAAAGATGTTGTAAATATGGTAAATCAGCTTGGGGAACCTTTTCACAAAGCTTTGGAGTTGTAATCAGTGCACTAGCTTGACAATCATCTAAAATAAACTTAACTTCATCCTCTTGCAAACTGATATTTATCGAAACTGCGATCGCACCAATTTTTTGAATCGCCAGATAAGAAATGATAAATTCAGGAATATTCGGTAAAAACAATCCAACCCGCTCTCCTCGCTGAATTCCCAATCCATTTAAAGCATTAGCAGCGCGATTGACTATTTCATTTAGGTGCTTGTAAGTAAAGTATTTTCCTTCAAAAATTATTGCGGGTTTATTAGGAAAAAGACTGGAACCACGTTCTATATTTTGTGCTATATTCATGACTTTATTATTTAGTGAATGGTGAATAGTGAATAGTGAAAAATGAAGGGTGAATAATTAATAATTAATAGTGACAAGAATTGAGAAATATGATGTTAGAACAATTACTTGACTATTTTTATAAGAGGTTTAGTAATGACAGTATTATGAAGTGTAAAAGCATACTAACCCTCATTTTCTATCTTCTGCGCTCTGTGCCTCTGGGAAATTTTTTCAAAACCAGTAATATCAAGTTGGGTTAATTACCTACGATATAACCTTATTGATAATATTGCCCTCCCAACTCTACCTTACTTATTACTTCTTACTTCTTACTTCTTACTTATTACTTCTTACTTCTTACTTCTTACTTCATACTTAGGTTTACCGGACATAATACAATGGGATAGGAGTAATAATTGGGAACTACCACTCCTCCTCACCACAGCAACCCATATTAACCTTGGATTGCATCTACAATTAAACCACCAGCAGCAATGTCAGCAGCAATCCGAGCAATGTGCATATCTAAAGATTGTTCGTTATCATTCCAAATGTAGGGACGAATAGAACTTGGTTTTTGCCCAATTACCTCATAAACTGCCGAGTATAGTCTTCTAGTAGCAGGAGAAAGACAAGTGCGAGCATCATAATCGCCACTGACTTTATAGGAATGTAAATCAACCGCTTGTACCCCAAACATAAGAGCGATCGCCATATACTGTTGAAATATTTCTACAGAGCGACGAGCTAAGTTTGCACTCATGTAACCTTGGGAGTTAACATTTTGGTTAAACTGCTCGGCATGAGTGGGGAATCTATCGGCAAGAGAGTTACCGTAAAAAGTCAACAAGGGCATAATTGAATTCCCACATATTTGCAAACCCTTCAATCCCATATTTACCTTACGCTCTTGATTACCTACCAAAGAAGGAGCCAATCCATTATTAAACTCAGGAGCAACAAGTAAAGCAATTTGTACATCCAAATGTTTTGCCAAAAGCCCGAAATAGTAGCGTAAGTGATCCATTCCCATACCTACATATTGTCCCAGAAAGTTCCCGCCGTGATAGCTGGCGTTATTTTTCACATCAATTAGGGGATTATCGGTAACTGAATTCATTTCAGTCTCAATTTGTCTGGTAACCTGGGAAATACCATCAACAATTGGTCCCATATACTGTGGTAGACAGCGCAGTGAATAACGATCCTGAATCAATTCTTGCTCGCGATATTCGTGTTTACCATCTAACTCGTCGCGAATTAATCGGGAATCATCAAGTAATGATATCATTTGTTCTGCGGCCCATAATTGCCCTGGGTGGGGTTTGCATTCGTGGATAAAGGGATGGAATGATTGATTTGTACCGTTTAAACCTTGAATAAATAAAGCATTCACACCCATGGATAACTTGAGCAAGGTTTGAGCATCATGAACGCAATTCGCAGCAATTGCAGTCATTACAGAGGTACCATTCATCATTGCCAAACCTTCTTTGGGCAATAATGTCAGCGGTGATAAACCAAGTTTAGATAAAGCAGTAGGAGCATCCATCTCTCTACCGTTGAAGTCAACTTTAAAGCTAGGATCTAAACCTATCAACGAACCAGTAATGTAAGATAACGGCACCAAATCACCACTTGCACCGATGGAACCAAACTCATATACATGAGGTGTAACCCCAGCGTTGAGGAAGATTTCCATGCGGCGAATTAGTTCAAGACGGATACCAGATGCACCATGCATATGTGAGTTAGCACGTAAAAGCATCGCGGCACGCACATCTGCAATCGGTAATTTATTCCCAGCACCAGACTTAAGAAACCAAACCAAATTTGTTTGTAATTCCGATGCTTCTTCGGGAGAAATTACCACGTCTGCCATGCCGCCAAACCCTGATGTTACCCCGTAAATTGGCTTTCCAGAGTCAACTGCATCTTTAATGAAATCACATGATGCTTGCACAGCCGCTAAGATATTTTCATTTTCTGTTAAACGTACTTGCTTGCCATCCCGTGCTACCTTTGCCAGTTCATTTATAGTTAGAGATTCGTCACCTAAGTTTAGAGTTGGATCGGAATATTCGGTGTAACCCAACTTGTTGTCAACGGTATTAGCTTGTTCTAGAGATGTAAAGTTCATGATTTTTGTTAGTTGTAATTTGGTGTGGACAGTGAATTCTTTTCGATTAAAACTTAAATGCTGTGGGCTAATTCTTCTTTGCCTTGATGTCATTTATCTTTAACCCTCATATTATTTATAATAATCGGATTAAAAGCAAAGAACAATGGAAAATCTTTCGGTAGTATTGGAGATTAATTCGTTTTAGTTGTCAAAAGTTTTTGGAGACTTTAGCTCATACAATACCGAAAGATATTCCAGGAAAATTCTTTCTTCATCTATGAATGAGAGCAACTACTAATTGCAGGTAAACCATTTACCATAGTCAAAAATAGACACATCTTCTGAGAATTAGACTCCCAACAATAAATAGGAATACCGGAAGCAGATTCAGAACCAGTAGTTGATTTTGGTAAATCTCCAAGAGTCACATTTGACTTTGCTTTACCTGCATTAACATCAGCAAGAGCCGATACCATAATAAACAAGGAACCAATTTCACTTAAACTTCTATCTGCTAAGGAAATATGATTGCCAGATTGCAGTTCATTCATTTCCGAACCAGAGAGGGTTAAACCAAGTAAATTAGCACCTTTACTAATTGCAGGTTGACCCGATTTTGCAGTTAATTCAAACATTTTACAAATCCTTTGTTGTGTTATTTTTCTACTTTGAATACATGACTTTTTAGTATGTTTCCGCAAAAGGAATTAGATGTAAGTCTTTAATTATATAGAATCTGTTTCTAATTACTTATGCAGTAGGGAGTTAACAATTACAATTTAACTCTTTTTTTTTGCAAACAACCTACCTTACTTTGGAAATATAGGATTTGTTTTATCAGATAAATACTATATTTTCCATCACACTTTTAATTTTAAAAAATATTTTTTCTATTGACTGTGAAAATATTGCGCTTAAATAGGATATTCTTTGGGTATTAAATAACTAATATAAAGCTTGAATGAAGATTTAGAGCATATTTCATCTATAACCCCTCCCCAACCCTCCTCGCTTGCGGGGAGGGTGCCCCTCCGCTTAACTTGCAATACCCTGTATAACAGATAATATAAACTTGGCGCTCAAGCGCTACTACAAACCAAAAACAAAGGGCTGAAACTTGATGATTAACTCAAGTCTCACCCCCCTAAAAAATTACTCATTTTAAGTAATTAAGAATAAGGTATTATCTATTTTCTTAAAAAGCTTTTAAATCCAACTTGATTATTTTTTTGTTTGCGTCTAGAAATTGCAGCCAAAACCCCAAACATTAATAAGCCCCATGTTAAAGGTTTTTCCGGTACTGATACCACTCGTAATTCTAATGGGAATGGAAGCACAAATATATCAAGCCCATCTCCTGTTCTTTGGAGTAAGTCATCTCCATCAAAAGAGTTAACTATCTGAACTCTATTACCAGCAGCAAAAACATCTTCGATAAAAGCATCAGCCAAACCTTCATCTAATGCAGATAAACCAGATACTTTATTTACCCTCAGAGGATCTGTAAAATTACTCTCAATATCATCCTGGAACTCAGTTGTTGGGCCGTAATCGACAACTGCATAATAATCAGAATAGCTGAAGTCAACTATTTTAGTCGTGCCATTAAACAAGCCTAATTCCACATCATTGGGATTAGCCCTGTAAATTCTTTCTTCAATCGGTGAATCTGGTGTAGCAAACCAATCTTCATCAAACTCATCGTCCCCTAAATTCCAGGTTTGACGAACATTCCGATCTTCCTTTTGCCCGAATGCAAAACCAATATCGCCAACTCCAATTCCGTTATCTGCTAGATAATTACCAAAGCTTGAAAAACCGGTACCATTAACTAAACTAGCAGTTCGAGTCGCATTCGTTGACGGATCTTCTGGGCTACCCTGTCTTCCCGTACCATAGTAAGGAGCATTATCGGGAACTCCTGGGATATCTACACGAGAATTTAGAGGGACTAATGTATGGCCTCTATCGGGAGCATTAGGATCTTGATTGAAGAAACCAACAAATCCTTGATTTTCTGAAGGTAAGCCCTGAAATTCTAATAAAACATCAGATTCTATCGGTCGAGATTCAATAAATCTTAATTGTTCAAAGTCAAAATCAATATTAACAATATCAAAATCAGTACCAAAAGTTGCAGCTTTTACAGATGTTGGAGCTAGGAAAACAGATAAAAGAGGAGCTAACCCAAGTAAAGCGGATATATGTTTTGTACGCATAATTAAACTTTTATGAAGGTTCGGGGAATATTTTTGCATATTATCACTAATGTCAGGAGTATAGCAATATATTTTTCTGTAAGTTAAAATACTGAAGTTAAAGCTTTGATGAAGCTGCGGATAATCTGCCCTTGGTGACTAATACCCTGGATGTTCCTATTGGCTCTATTGCTTTTTTTCCGCCGTGGGTGTCTCTCCAAGCCTTGGGGGAAATAGAATATTTTTGTCGAAATAAGCGGCTAAAATGACCGGGATCTGGATAACCAACTTCGGCGGCAATCCAACTTACAGACTCGTCTGTTTTCAGAAGTAAAGAACAAGCTTGAGCCATGCGCCGCTCAATAATCCAGCCGTATATACCCTTTTGGGTTTGACGTTTGACTTGATTAGTTAGATAAGTAGTGGAATAACCGACAGCTTCAGCGACATCGCTCAGATTTATTTGTTGGTGGTAATTTTCTTCAATAAATTGGAAGATTTTATTTAGTAAGGAGCAATTAGTGACGGGAAATATTGACTCCGAAGTAACGGCATTTGCTTCCTCTGTATTTTGGTTTTCCGGGCATGACGGGCACCCATGAGAATTTTTTATCGGAGAAAAAATTCTCATGGGAACCCTTGACTTGCGGGAAATATACCATTGTTGAAGAATTTTTTGCTTTTGCAGTTGAACGTTGATTGCTGATAACAATTCTTCTTCTTGATAAGGTTGAGTTAAATATGTATCATAGCCGTCGGATACGAATTCATGCTCGGAAAGTAATTGATTATCAGTTTCTTCCGTAGCAATAAAAATAAATGGAGTAATTTCTGTAACCGGGTTTTGACGCAAGGTTGTGAGAATGCTTTGAGAATCTAAATCTGGTACTTCAATATTACAGATCACTAAATCTGGCGAAAATTCTTTTGCTAATCTCACACCTATAAGCCCATTCTCTGCACCTATAGCCTCAAAGCCTTTACTACTTAGGCAATCTAAAAAGAAGTTTCGGGTTATTAGTTGACTTTCAATAATTAGTATCTTTTTCACGATCGAATACTCTCTTTAATTTAATAATTAATCTATGTAACGCTATATTTGTTTACTCTACTTTTATTGTCAATCAATTCACCCTGACGGGCACCCATAGGAATTTTTTTAGAAGAAAAAAATTCCTATGGGAACCCTTGACTTCGCAATTACTAATAAGTTGGCACTGACGACAAGATAACAGCATCTAAATAAGTAACTCCTAATCAGGACGGTAGTAATACGGATCGCAACTGTCAAGAAAAACAAGTTGCTCTGTAAATGTTAATTAGGTGTTGTGAATAGAACTTATGCACTTGTTACAAAAATTAAATATCGGAGATATTAAGTAACTTGAATTTATCCTTCGTAATGGGCTGTATGTCTACCGCAACACAAGTTAACTTGTCTTAAACGCCCCTGCCTTGAGCGATTCCATCTCCGGGTAGGGTTAAAATAGTCAAAAACCGTCGAAAGTAGCAACATTAAAATTAACTCTATCGAAAGTATTATTGTTAACTAGTCGGTTTTCCACTATAGTTACCCGTTGAATAAACATAATTAGTACAGATTTGACTCTTTTGTCAGCAAAACCCAGTTAAAGGTTACAAGCCTCAGTAATAAGAAATTTTCTCGCAATGCTCTGCAAGCTTCCTCATAATAGTTATTAGTACTATAGAAATTAACTTATGCAGTATTAAATAATTTTTTACATGAGAAACTTGCAATTTAAACCGTACCTGAGTCCTGATAAGTAAGTCGGCACAAATAAACCAAGCTCTATTACAGAATGTCAATTACCCTCAAACCCTTATTCCTATTGCATGACAGCCGGCTTGCCGGCTTGCCTTATCCCAATTACTATTTTCAAT
>JBCBQE010000244.1:0-8402 GCA_039820385.1 Cyanobacteria bacterium J06635_10 | reverse complement strand
GTTAAAATATAGTTACACCTTGGTTTTCAGCATATCGTTTATTTTCTATAATATTTGTTATGTGTTCCTTTTTTTGCGGTATTTATGTACTTGCATCCCTTAATGAAAACACTCAATAAAATGATAAAGTAATGGTCAAATAATCTGCACTATCTGTTTAATTTTTTGTTTACGAAGTTATTCAAGTGAAGCCTTCACCAAATAATTGAATAAAAGTTGAATAATAATTTCAATTGGGCAGCTCTACCTTAAAAATAATCGGGTTGTTTTTCTAATTACTGGAGTTTAGACTACCAGATACCCATCACTTCCCAAACTTCTGCAAAACCCTCAATCCCAACAACCGATAGTCAAAACATCTCCCTTCAGCTTTCTCCCCCAAAACTTCCACTCGCCATATCTCCCACATCAACAGCAACCACAAAACTTCACCAATGCGACGCTGACGAATTTGCCCCCCTATTTCACCTGCCAGAATTTTCCTAACAATATCTTCTTGATAGCGCCCTTCAAATTTCAAAATACCCGCATTTAATCTTTTACTAACTTCACTCCACAACTCACCCAAACACCAACTATTTAAAGGTACACCCATACCGCGTTTTTCTCGCCAGACAATTTCCGACGGTAACCAAGATTCAACAGCACGTTTAAGAATATATTTTTCAGTATTACCCTGTAAATAAAGTTCTCCTGAAAGTGCAAAACAAAACGAGGCTAATGATAAATCGCAAAATGGCGATCGCACTCTTAAATCAAATGCTTTTCCCAAATTCGTCGCTCTCGGATGAATATTTTGTGCGCCTTTAAGCATCAAACTTGCACGCCGCAATCTTGCTAAAATATTGTTAGTAAATTTCGGGTTTAATGCTTCTACAATCCAATCTTCTGGATTAATATTTTTAATTTGACTTGATAGCTGTGGTTGAAAAGATTGTGCTTCATAACCATAAAGTCGATGAAAAGTCCTTAAGTATTGTTGATTAAAATCCTCAGAATTATAAATACCAGCAGCTATTAAGGGTTTATTCGTCCATCCAGCAAATAACTGGTCACCACCTTCACCATTGAAAATTACTGATGTTTCCTTTGATGCAGCTTCGCACAGTAAATATATTGGTACAGTTACTCCATCACCAAAAGGTAAATCTAAAGCTTTGACAGTAGGATTAATTGCCGATTTAATTCGCTTTGGTGTTGCATCTACTTTTACCAAGGGAATTTGTAAATGTGCGGCGACGGCTTCAGCAAAAGGTAACTCAGAAACTCCATACTCGCCAAAATCCAAAGCATATGCTCTTACCTCCACACCAGCCTCTACCAACAAAGCCGCGATAATTGATGAATCTAATCCCCCAGAAAGAAATATCCCGATTTCTCCTGCCGGTAAATTACTAAGTTGATGCTCAATTGAATTTTTTAGCAAGCTTTGCAGTTGCGATATTGCCGTTTTTTCATCTCGAATTAAATTTTTAGTTTCTCTCCATTCATAGGAATTTTGGATTGCATTATCTTTTAGATTTTGGATTTCACCATCATCAGTTATCTCCCAAACAATTTCATATCCTGGAGGTACAGTAAAAATATTCTCTACAGGAGTAAAAGGAGTAGGTACGTAAGAAAAACAATTGTAGCCGTAAAACCCAGGAATACTGACTTGTGGCGATTCTAAAATAGGTAATAAAAATTGCAAACGCGAAGCAAACCAAATTACCTGCTGTTGGCGAAACCAATATAAAGGTAAACGCCCAAAACAATCTCGACTTAAAATTAATCGTTTATTTACAAACTTGATTGCAGCATCCGGTAATTCCCGAATTCCAGCAGCAGAAAGTGAAACTTGACAAAAATCTTTTTTCTTAACAATTCCTTCCCCGGTAATAGAAGGATTATTTGTAAAACTCCATCGGGCTAAAGCACCAACACAATTTTGATTTTGGTATTTAACTTGTTGTAGCCCTTTCTCCACAGATGCTTTACTAAGCACCTTACTTAAAAGAGTTTCCAATTCAGATAAATTACCGTAACCCCAATAACCTAGAATTTCTTTCAATTATCAATTATCAACGATCAACGATCAATTATCAACGATCAACGATCAACGATCAACAAAAATTTCTAGACAGATGCTTTGGATAACACCTTACTTAAAAGAGTTTCTCCCTAGCGATAAATTACCGTAACCCTAATCATATAGAATTTCTTTCAAATATCAAATATCAACGATCAATTATCAACGATCAAGAAACATTTCTTGATAGATGCTTTGGATAACACCTTACTTAAAAGAGTTTCTGATTCAGATAAATTACTGTAACCCCAATCATATAGAATTTCTTTCAAATATCAAATATCAAATATCAACATCCAATTCATTTTACAAAAAACTCCATACCTTCGAGAACTTCATCACCCAAAGTCATTTGTACAATCCACTTACCAGGAGGAACACTTTCGCTAAATTTATAGCGGCAATAAGTATTCCAAACTTCTTTACTGATAGTTTTAGTTTTCCAACTATTTTGGTGAGCAATTTGACGATTCGGCGTGAGCCAATTACAACCTAGCTCTAACTGTTTTCCTACCGGAGCATCTTGAAGAGTAACATTATAAAATACTTCCGGAGTTTTTTCGCGGCTAATTACCCTTACACCTGTAGAATCGTTACGCCTAAAGCTAATCCGAGGATTGTAAGCTCTAACACGTGCAAGAGCTTGTCGATTTTCTTGCTGCACTAAAAATGTCCCTACAGCCACACTTAACACCACCGCCACAATGCCCCCAATAATCCAACGGTTGCGTTTTCTCTGCTTATCCAAAGCTTGCTTGCGATAAACCTGCATGACAGCTTCATCGAGCAATTCATCAGGTAAATTTAACTCCTGTAAAATTTGCTGCAACTCTTCCAATTCAATTTCAGATTCTCGTCGTTGAGACATACGCTCAACTTCAGCGACAATTTGAGAAACTTGTTTTTGTGTCAAACGTTTTTGCATAACAATCAGCCAAAGGTTGTGTATGTAATTGAACTTCTACATTGCACCCTTGGTATCAGTAAATTTAATCTCAACAAGATTTTAGCTATATACCAATATTTTTTGATGAATTTGGGAGCAAAATTATGCAATTACAGCGTACATTTTGTGAACATTTTATACAAACCATATTTTAAACTTTTATGTTACCAGACTTAAACGATCGGTAAATAGTAACTAGCTTACATTTAGAAGTTGGGTATAGAAAGTTAGGAGTTAGTGGATAGTGGATAGTGGATGATGAATAGTTATTAGTTATTCTCTCCCCCATCTCCCCATTCAACTTGCAAAAATGCGTAACTATGTCACAGTATGAGTGCAACAGTCAAGTTACGGTATTTCCCATGGCACTGGATATTTCCTACTTGCCCTTCGCGTTTGTGTTTACTTCTCCGGGTCCTATATTATTAAGATTAGGACCAATAACTATCCGCTGGTACGGCTTATTGATTGCCTCAGCTGTATTAATTGGCGTTACCCTTTCCCAGTATTTAGCAAAGCGTCGTAACGTTAATCCAGATTTGTTAAGCGATTTATCGATTTGGTTGGTAATTGGCGCGATTCCAGCAGCACGCTTATATTACGTTTTATTTCAATGGCAAGAATATGCCCAACGCCCGTGGGATATTGTCGCTATTTGGAAGGGTGGTATTGCTATCCATGGAGCCATTATCGGTGGTTTATTAGTCTCTTTGATCTTTGCTAAACTCAAAAGAATCTCATTTTGGCAACTAGCAGATTTAGTGGCTCCTTCACTGATTTTAGGTCAGGCAATTGGACGCTGGGGAAATTTCTTTAACTCAGAAGCCTTCGGAAAACCGACTAATTTACCTTGGAAGCTATATATTCCCCGTGAGATTACTCTTATTAATGGCATAAAAGTGTACCCGCGTCCGCCGGAATTCATAGATGAAAGTTTCTTTCATCCGACATTTCTTTATGAATCCTTGTGGAATTTTATGGTGTTCGCCTTGTTAATGATATTATTCTTTCGAGGCTTGCAGGGTAAGTTTCCCTTAAAAACAGGTGCGATATTCTTGGTTTATTTAGTAGGTTACAGTTTAGGACGCTTTTGGATTGAAGCTCTACGTTTAGATAGCTTAATGCTTGGTCCCTTGAGAATCGCCCAAGTAATAAGTTTAATAGAAATAGCTATAGGAATAGCTGGTTTATGGTGGCTTTATATCAGAAAACGCCCTTTACCAGATGTTGTTTCTACCCAAACTGAAGAGAAAATTAAGGAGATGAGGTAGAAGAGATAATCCGACAAAGGTTAGGAGTTAGGAGTTAGGGGTTAGTACCACCGGAGTTATTAAATTATTCTTTCTTCTATTGACTTTTGACTTTTGACGAACGTCCAGCGGTTAACTACCCACTTCTTAAGTTTACCAAAAAATAAAAAATGCCCCAGAGTTATCTCCAGGGCTTAACCAGGGTGCATCTACCAATCAATATTTCTATATATAGGGGTTTAATCCGGAAGGATACCGAGAAATTTCCCGAAAAATTTTTCAAGAGGAGGCATCGATCGTTCTTTTTATGCGTGAAAACACTGTTACTTTGTGTCAAGAAAAATCTTTACTTCCGCTCAAACCGGCAGTTTATATTGTCGGTGCCGGACCTGGAGATCCAGATTTATTAACAATTAGAGCGCAAAAGCTACTTGAGAAAGCCGATGTAGTATTATTCGCAGATTCCTTAGTCCCCTCAGAGATATTAGAACTTTGTCGTCAAGATGCTCAAATCATTCGCACGGCTTCTAAAACCTTGGAAGAAATTGTGCCAATGATGATAGATATTGTGCGCTGTAGCAAATCAGTTGTACGTTTGCATTCGGGAGATCCAAGTCTTTACAGCGCTATTCACGAACAAATGCAGCTACTGGCAGAAGCTGAGATACCTTTTGAAGTCATTCCTGGTATCAGTGCCTTTCAAGCCGCTGCCGCTAAATTAAATGTAGAACTCACAGTTCCGGGTTTGGTGCAAACTATCATACTTACCCGTATCAGCGGACGCACGCAAGTACCCCCCAAAGAAGAGTTAGCTTCCCTAGCATCACATCAAGCTAGTCTTTGCCTGTATTTAAGTGCTCGTCACATTGAAGAATCTCAAGCAAAACTATTAGAACATTATCCATCCGAAACTCCTGTAGCTATATGCTTTCGCGTCGGCTGGCATGATGAAAAAATTCTTGTAGTACCCCTCAAGGAGATCGCAGATTACACCCACAAAGAAAAACTGATTCGCACCACACTTTATATCATCAGTCCCGCACTTGGTGAAGCAACAGCCAGGTCTAGATTGTATCATCCAGAACATTCTCATTTGTTTCGTCCTAAGTGAGAAGGAGAGGGAGAGATGGGGAGATGGGGAGATGGGGAGATGGGGGAATTTAAAAGTTAAAATTCATAACTCATAACTCCTAACTCTTAACTCCGTGATCTCCCCCCTTCTAACTCCGGGAGCTATTCCTGATTCGGCGTTGTCCGATAAACTGAACAGTGGATAAATAATTAGGTAAATAGACTCATGTTGGACGAACAGGCTAAAAAAACGATGTTGCGGAAGATTCCTCACGGGTTATATATCTGTGGGGTTAAGGATGGTGAAGAAGTTAACGGTTTTACTGCTAGCTGGTTGATGCAGGCTTCATTTAAGCCACCTTTGGTTGTAAATTGTGTCAGAGGAGATTCCATATCCCACACAATGATTGAAAAAAGTGGGGTATTCGCGATCAGTTTCTTAGAAGATGGACAAAAAGATTTAGCAGAAAAATTCTTTAAACCCATGCGCCGGGTTGGTAATAAATTTGAAGATGTAGAATTTCGCCTTGGTGAAGAAACCGGATGTCCAATTATCATTGACTCCTTGGGATATATTGAATGTCAAGTTGTCGGCAATGTAGATAAAGGCGATCATACCGTTTATGTCGGCGAAGTCATCGCTGCTGGAATTCACCGCGAAGGAAAACAACTCTTACTTGAAACAACAGGTTGGAATTACGGCGGATAAATAAAGTTAGGAGTTAGGAGTTAGGAGTGAGAAATTAGGAATAATTAATAACGTATTATTGCTCACTGCTCACTGCCACTGCTCACTGTTGACTGCTCACTGCTCACTGCTCACTGCTCACTGCTCACTGTTGACTGCTCACTGATAATGATGCCTTTAATTAAAGTTCAAAGTTCTATATCAACTCCCCAAAAAACTGAAATTGAGGGAATGTTGAAAACCTTGTCGTCTAAATTAGCTAAGTATACTGGTAAACCAGAATCCTATGTAATGACGGCTTTTGAAGCAGAAGTTCCCATGACTTTCGGTGGGAGTACTGAGCCAACTTGTTATATAGAAATCAAAAGTGTCGGTACTATGAAGCCAGAACAAACAAACTCCATGAGTGAGGACTTTTGTCAAGAAATCAATCAAGCCCTTGGCATATCTAAAAATCGCATTTATATCGAATTTGCGGATGCGAAAGGTTATATGTGGGGTTGGAACGGTAGTACTTTCGGTTAGTTTTTTTATCCTTAATGTAGAGACGTAGCACTGCTACGTCTCCCGATATTCAATTTGTATAGATCAACAACCTAAAACTAAAATTCCGACAATTAAATATTAATAATAAATGTAAACTTTTAAATCTACTTTTCCCGGTAATAAAAACCTCAGATAATCTACCATAAAGATTCAATGTCAACCTGCGCGATCGCACTTCCACCATGCCTGTGAAATCTGTAGTTTCTTCATCTAAACCTCCTGCTTCTGTGTTGCCAAAAATCTCCATACCTCCTTTATTAGGAGCATCTTTGTCAGAATTAACTGATTGGGTGCAGCAACAGGAACAACCAGCTTACAGGGGAAAACAGTTACATCAGTGGATATATCAAAAGGGCGTTCGCTCTTTAACTGATATTTCTGTATTTTCTAAGCAGTGGCGGGAATCTGTAGCGGAAATACCCGTGGGACGTTCTACTTTACACCACCGTTCTACTGCCCCTGACGGTACTGTGAAGTATCTTTTACAACTGGTTGATGGAGAAATTGTGGAAACCGTTGGTATTCCAACTTTTAAAAGATGGGGAAAAAATAGGAACAGGCAAGGTGAAAATCGAGAAGCTTTGGAACGTTTAACGGTTTGCGTTTCTACTCAAGTTGGTTGTCCTATGGCGTGCGATTTCTGTGCTACTGGTAAGGGAGGTTATAAGCGCAATCTTGCTCGTCATGAAATTGTAGACCAAGTTTTAACTGTACAAGAAGACTTTGGACAACGGGTTAGTCATATCGTATTCATGGGTATGGGGGAACCGTTGCTGAATGTTAATAATACTTTAGGCGCTATTCAATGTCTCAATAAAGATGTGGGAATCGGACAGCGTAACTTAACTCTTTCTACAGTAGGTATCCCCGGACGTATTCGTCAACTGGCAAAATTTCGGCTACAAATTACTCTCGCCGTCAGTCTTCACGCCCCTAATCAAGAGTTGCGATCAGAAATTATTCCCAGCGCTCGTAAATACCAAATTGAAGAGTTATTTGCTGAATGTCGCGATTATGTGGAAATTACTGGAAGACGTGTATCTTTTGAATATATTTTACTTGCTGGTGTCAACGATCTCCCAGAACACGCACATCAACTATCACGACAATTACGCGGATTTCAAAGTCATGTAAATTTAATACCTTACAATCCCATTCAAGAAGCGGACTACAAACGCCCCAGTAACGATCGCATTCAAGCTTTTGTACAAGCCTTGGAAAAGCACCATATCGCACACAGCGTACGTTACTCCCGCGGTTTAGAAGCTGACGCTGCTTGTGGACAGTTGCGGGTGAATAAGAAGTAGCGGGGGGAGCAGGGGGAGCAGGGGGAGCAGGGGGAGATGGGGAGATGGGGAGATGGGGAGACAAGGTGACAACAAAATTGACTGCTCACTGCTCACTGCTCACTACTCCTATTTTGGCGCGTAAATACCGGGAGCATAAGCTTCTATTACTCTTCCGCTGCGGCTACAGTTAATCATTAAATAATCGCAAGTTGCACAGCTCGTGCGAGATATTTGCCTTTCAAAAAGATGATGTCTTTCGCATTTAGTACCACAGTTAGGACAGCACACTTTTTGTATTATTCGCATTTTTCAACCTCTTTTTGTAATGTTTTGAAAAATTGATGTTATGTCAAGGGCTCCCATGAGAATTTTTTTCTCCTAAACAAATTCTCATGGGTACCCGTCAAGTTGGACAAAATAATTTTATTACCTTGGCAAAGCCTACCCTTGAGAGGCATATGCTTTATTTCACTTGCCATCGCCTTTTATAAAGACAGGCATAGGGAAATAGATGTTATTCGTGAATTTTCAGCTATTGGAT
>JBCBQE010000243.1:0-8423 GCA_039820385.1 Cyanobacteria bacterium J06635_10 | reverse complement strand
GCCCTTGTAGCGCGGGTATATTAATTGATATATCTCAGATTATTGTAGAGTTGGCATCTTGTCTGTTCAAAGAATATTGCCTTACATATGCAACAATTCAATATCAGTCAGAATTTTTGCGATCGCTCACGAATTATCTATACGTTGAGATAGATATTTACCTTTAATGTTCTGATTAAAATACCTACCCACTGCCTCGGATGTATATAAATCTTCCCAGGTATCTTCATCTATATCTGAATATTGATATACTGCACCATTATTAAACTCTATCTGCAAGACTTCATTTTCAGAATCGTATCCAATCGCATTTGCCATATTTGAAGCTACTGGTAACATGCCAAATGATTCTTCTTCCTCTAACAGTGGCGGAGGCTCTGCTATTAACTCATTTAAATCCTGCAATCCTTCGTAAGCCTGTATTGGTGCGGGTATCTCTAAAAACTCTAACTCGTCGCCTCTATCGAGTAATAATTGTAAGTATCCGTCAGAATGAGCCACTCCTAACACTTTACTTAAATCAAGCTTGCTAAACTTCATTATTCTGCTCTCCTATTAACAGGTACAGGTGGAATTTCTCAATCCCAATCCTTAGATTTATATCTCAAATATTTATATAGTACATTAGTATCACAAAAACAGTGACCAGTCAACAGTTAACAGTGAGCAGTGTCATGAGAGGAATTTCATTCCCCTTGTTCCCTCCCTCTCCGATTCCTACAACGATTTACGCCAATCGCAAGCAGGGACATTTTTGTAAATACCCATCGGCTTTACGTTGTGCATCGGGATTATCTATATGTGCCGGGGTTGGACGAATGATACCGTTAAATAAGTCATCTAAACCGTAAGGATAGAAAAATTCCCATTCTCCTTGATTGTCTAAACGGACACCTATTGCTGCTGTAGTGTGCAACCAGTTTTTAATTCCATCTTCAGTACTAGTGTAAGTTTTTCTACCAGAGCGCCACCGAGCGAAGCTTGCTTGATTTTTTATATCGAATATATAATCTGGAAATAGATTGGTTAAGGTTGTTTTTGCTGCTAATTCTTGATTTCGATCGCCTATTTCGTCGAAAAATGCAATATCAAAGTCATTAATAAACAGTTGACAGTTATCGCCAAAAATCGAATGCCAAACTGTGTTTCGCAAAGCACCCCCAGCTAACCACCAATCGGGAAGGTTGAGTTGAGATATGGCTGGTAATACAGCGCCGACTTGAGAATCTCTTAAGATACTTTGTAAGCGATTGATATTATTCATCAAGACTAAATATTTGATCGGTCTGCATTTTTCAAGAGTATATCAGTTCGTACCGTAATTGAGAGTTTGAATATAAGCGTTTTTGAATTGTAAAAGACGTTGCAGTGCAACGTCTCTACATCTATTTTATATTTTATTTTTACAGCATTCGCGAGAATGAAAGCCCACGGTTTTTATATGCACTCCGGGCACGCTACGCGTTCAGCGCGGCACGACCCGTTAGGGTAACGTGAGATTAAATTCGAGTAGGCACCTTTATAGCACCCATAAAAGATTTTTTCTTCTAAAAAATCTTTTATGGGAACCCTGTGGTGCCGTCAATATTTCTAAGTAAGTCTTCGATAAATTCCCCTAAACTAATATCTTTTTCAGCAGCAACACGTTTGGCGTTATTCCATGCTGTTTCAGTTAGCCAGACTGTACGGCGCTTTTTTAATTCATCTTGATGGACTGGCTGTCCTTTAACTCTTTTAATGGGGAACTTTCTACTTGACATAATAGTACCGCTTGCTGTACTATTATCATAAGTCAAAAGCAATAAAAGCACAAGGAGGTGATTTTCAGGTGATACTAGGTTATCTATTCAAACTTAAATTAACGGGCATAACAAGAACGAGAACTAGATAGATGGCTGTCTATGCTTTACTACCACTACAATTGGTGTTTAAAGGATAGGAAGTATCACTACGAAGCCACCAAAAAAGATTGGTCTTCTGATATGAACTTCCCAGTAGTTTCTTGTCCTTTGACTTGCAGTATTTCTAGATTTCCAGCATCAGGAGAAGTATATAAGGATAAACCCAGTAAGAAAGGTTATAGAGAAACCCGTAATGCGGGTCAAATCCAAGATGCAGAACTGACCAACTTAAAGAAAACTCGACCGTGGTATAAGGATATTAATTCGACTGCCCTACAGCAAAACATCAAAAGATTAGATAGAGCATATCAAGGGTTTTGGAAAGAAGGAAAAGGCTTTCCCAAACCTAAACGTCGCAGTCGTTTTCGTTCTTTTACTATCACTAATATCTCGAATAAAGATGTCACAAATAACGGTATTTATATATCTAAATTAGGTTGGGTTAGTTATTTTAACTCTAGACCTATTCCTGATAGCTTTACGGTTAAGAAGGCTACTTTAAGACGTAAAGCCAATGGCTGGTACATATCCTTAAGCATCGAAGATAACACAGTTCCCCAGAAAGTAGAAGTTAAGCCCGAAGAAGTCAAGACTGTTATTGGTTTAGACATGGGCTTAACGAAGCTAGTCCACTGCTCAGACGGAAGTAAAACAGAAAATCCTCGATTTTTAACTAATAAGAATACTAGCAGAAGGTTGCGTCTTCTATCTCGCAGAGCTTCCCGCAAGAAAAATAAGTCTAGGTCTAAGAATAGTAACAAGAAAGGCAGGAATAAGACCAAGGCTTATAAGCTACTAGGAAGATTTCATTTAAAAATATCGAATAAACGAGAAGCTTTTTTATGGAATGTAGCTAATAAATATTGTAAGAAAGCAGACGCTATTATTCTCGAAAAATTGAATATCAAAGGAATGAAAGCTCGTTGTAAACCATTGCAAGATGAAAATGGACAGTACATAAAAAATGGGCAGAGTCGCAAGGTAGGACTTAATCGATCAATCAGTGATGCGTCTTGGTACAGTTTGTATTTGAAGATAAAAGTTGTGGCTGAAAAGTCAGGCGTTTTAGTTCATCAAACGAATCCTAGATATAGTTCCCAAGAATGCCGAAAATGCGGACACGTAGATAAAGATAACCGCGATGGTGAGAAATTTATCTGTGTTAACTGCGGTCACATTGAACACGCTGATATCGGAGCTTCTAAAACTCTACGTGATCGAGGTATCGAAGATAATGGTTTAGCAGTAAGATGCAAATATCCTGCTAAATATCAGAAATTGGTACTGGGGGACTCCCAGAAACCAGTGCAACTAAACTTAGGTTTAGTAACGCATGAAACGCCCACATCTGAATCGACAGGTGCTAGTAGTTCTACTACTAGGAAGCACGGAAGAACACCATGCCGCTCTCGCAGCAAACAGCGTGGGTCTGGGAACCAGCTAGGTGAACAACTGTGGTTGTTCAATTCGGATAGGATGGTGAATACCTAGCATTAACCATCCGAATCCCACTGCTTTTAGCGGTGGGAGTGTCAAAGGCTATTAAACTAAACGAAAGATAAATGGATAGCGATAGGGTTGATCTGGGGAGCTCAATACTTGAACAAGGGCAATAATTGGCATTACAACACTGATTATACCCAAAACGAACAGTAGTGGAATACCAATCAAAATTACAGTCAGCATTCCAGCGACTACTCCGTAGATGTAAAGGTTTATGTGGAAATTCAAGGATTCTCTAGCATTAGCCTTTACAACTGAGTCTTCTGTAATAAATAAAATTACAAGCGGTATGGCAATCGATATAACTATAGAGCTAAAAAATATCGCTCCATGACATAGCCCAGATAATAGTTTGCGTTGATTAGCGTCTTCCATATTACAGACTCTTACTAGATATTCTGTATACTTCTACAATCATACATAATCCTATTTACGAGTAATGTCATTTAAGTTAATATTAGCGCGTAATTTGTATAATTTTTATTTAACAAATACATGTAATTACGTAAACAGGATTTAATTTCTTCGAGTAGGGTTTCAATTTACAGTATCTATTCTTGAGTTTCTGATTATTAATCAAAATATCCGGTCTTATATAATACAGCTAAAATGTCTTTTGTTCAGATTATTTAAACTAATGTTTAGATTTTTTTGTATGATTATTCACTTTTTTATCTAAAAATATACCTATGATAAATGGTACTTAATTTTTAGTTTTGATTTCTACTTTCTGCTGTGCTCTCCCCTGGTATCTGGTAATTTTTGGGTAAAAGGAGTATTTTTTCCGGGGATATTTAATCCTAAGTAATTTAAGCAAATTTGGCACAAGTTAAAACGATTTAACCTAGGAACCACTAGTACAGTGCGGCGTAAAAGGCGCAACCCTTTCAAAAGCTTGAAACCCCTATCATATAATACTTCTTAAAGAAGATTGACTCAAAAGACTCTTCGTTATATAATTACTAGCTCTTAATTGAAAATTGGTTTATTAATTCACTAATAAAAAGTTTATAGTATAATTTGATTAAATAATTTAAAGACACAAGTATTTTCATATTTATGAAGAAAAAATAGGGAGAATCGATATTAAATTGTGAGAAAGATCGCAACCTAATAGAGATATGTTAAATTCTGTTAAATGTTAACTAGAAAAACAAATGGACGCAGAAAAGTTTCACCAAAAAAGTGTTTTCAGAGCTTTAGCAAGTAAGGCGGTAAAAGCGTCTAATGGACTCTTTGAATTAGTTAATGGCTGTCGCACGATTATCACAGATTCCGTACCATTTTTGATAGCCTGTGCGGTTTTTTTTGGTGTAGTTAGTTTACACAGTCCGATGTTACTATTTTGTTTGCTATTAGGCAGTTTGATTGCAGTAGTAATGCAGCAAATAGCGTGGCGGTTGGATTTACCAAAGCATAAAATAATCGGATGGCAAATTTTAGCGATCGCCATTATTCTGTGTGCGTTTTGGTTGGATTATTTTGCGGCACCAGCACAAGCACAATTTTTTGGTAAGGCTGAAGATTTTTTCAAGAATACTTTAACTGAAGGTTCTTCGGATTCGGGTACTAATGATGCTGTAAGTTTAGTATTTAATGTGTTGCGAGCACTTTATTTACTCTATATTGCTGTTGCTTTAATTGGTGTAGTAAATGCGGTTCGTCAAGATGAAGATTGGCAAAATATTGCTAGAACTCCTTTATTAGTGGTTGTCGCTGTCACAATCGCTGATGTTTTAACAGGGTTTATTATTGGTAACTAACAGTTAACAGTGAACAGTGAACAGTGAACAGTGAACAGTGAACAGTTATCAGTGAACAGTTAACAGTGTAATAATTATCGATCAACGATGAAAAATACTGCGAACCATTAACTACTAACCACTAACTACTCACAATTAACAATTAACAATTAATGGATAAAGATTTTCGACCTGTAAATCAAATTTTAGGAACTCAACCTTCATTAGGTCCCCTTCCAGCGGATCAAATATTTCCTTGGACTATAATTGCTTTAGCAGCTTATTTTATTGTCAATGGAGTTTTTGGAGGTGTTTTTGATGATGATTTTCAAAAGTGGTTGTGGACAACTTTAATTGCTGGTTGGGGAATGGGCACTTGGTGGATATTAACGGGTGGTAGAAGTTGGCGTTTTTTAAGTAAGTTTATTGGTGTTCCTACTTGGACAAGAGGAATTGCACGTTATCATAGCTTTTTATCAGTAAACTATGAAGCCAAAAATCGGCAAGAAAAGCGTCGCAAACGTCGCAAAAAGTAGTACGGTTAGATTAACTCCTTTTGAGGATGCTTTACATCTGGCAACGATGTTAAAGTTATCTCTTGATGGTAGGGATATTGGTGCTTATATTTTAAATAAGGCGAACAAGAAAGATAGTTTTTGTTTCGTTTTTGGTTTCGATTGTCGGGGTATTCATACTACTTTAAGACCGGAACAAATTGATACTATTTGTAATAATATTGAAGCTGGTTTAAAGGATATTCCTTTCGGCGAAAGACTTACGTTTCATTTGGGTTCTTTCACTCAGGAAAGCAAACGACAGGAGGAATTAGCCAGTTTAGTTAAACAAGCTGCTTCGCCGAATATTAAATATTTACTGATGGCGGAACGTGCTAGAATTAAGGAATTAACTCAAAGCGGTATTCGCAAACCAAAATTTTTACGAATTTACGTTACTTTTACTGTTGAACCAGACACCACTAATACCGATGATTGGATCGAAAGGCTGTTAGCAAGGGGTGAAAAGTGGTGGTTGAAATTCAAAGGCGATTTAACTGCTTCACAGCATCAACGCATCGAAACTGTGGTCAAAAGTGCTTATAAGCAAGGTTTTCGCCGTTGGGAACAGCTTTTATCTAACAAGATGGGGTTGGATATTAAGCCAATGAGTGCCAAACAACTTTGGGGGGAAATGTGGCGACGGTTTAACGATACCCAACCTATTGATATTCCTCAGTTAGTTACTTTAGATGAAACAGGATTGCACGAACAGGTTTATTCTGACTTAGCTAGTACCAAGTTGTTAATTGACAATCTCCACAGTACTACTTTGTTGATGGAAAAAGGAGTACCTTGTGCCGATAGAAGTTGGGTTAATGTTAACAATCGCTACGTGGGTGCGTTAACTTTTCTGGAAAAACCCGGAGGTTGGCAGAATAAATCATCTCAATTAAGGTACCTTTGGGAATTGGTAGCGAGGGAAACTGTTGTCGATACGGAAATATTTTGTCAGTTAAGTGCGGCGAATCCAGCGTTGGTGAAAACCACTTTGCAAAGGGTTTTGAAGCAATCTAATATGACGGCGAAACTGGCAGAAGAGAAGAGTAAAACTATCGATGTTGGCGCTCAGTTGAAATTAAAAAAGTCGGTAGCAGCCCAGGAACAGTTATATGAGGGTGCTGTCCCTATTTATACGAGTGTTGCTATGTTGGTACATCGCGATAGCGTCGAAAAGTTGGATGAAGCCACAAGATATATTGAAAACTGTTTTCAACGCCCTGCACAAGTAATAAGGGAAACGGAATACGCTTGGAAAATTTGGCTGCAAACTTTACCTATTGTGTGGGAAGGTTTATTGGTGAAACCTTTTAACCGTCGTCAGTTGTATTTAACTAACGAAGTACCTGGTTTAATTCCTTTGGTGAAGACTAGGGAAGGTGACGGCAAGGGTTTTGAATTAATTGCGGAAGAAGGGGGAACACCCATACAGCTTGATTTATTCAACCAACATAAAAATTTAGCTTTATTCGCCACAACTCGTGCTGGTAAATCGGTGTTGGTTTCCGGAATTTTAACTCAAGCTTTGGCACATAATATTCCCGTCATAGCCTTGGATTTTCCCAAACCTGATGGTACTTCCACTTTTACAGACTATACGGAATTCATGGAAGATTGGGGAGCTTACTTCGATATTTCCAAACAATCGAACAATTTATTTGAACAGCCAGATTTGCGAGCATTGAGTTATGAGGAGCAGAAAGATAGATTTGGGGATTACGTTGCTTTCTTAGAATCGGCCTTGATGACGATGGTATTGGGTTCATCGGGGGAAAGTCAACTCTTATCACAGACAGTGCGATCGGTAATTAACTTAGCATTGAATGCCTTTTTTAGTGATGAAGGGATAAGAAAGAGATATGAAAATGCGATCGCCGATGGATTTGGATCGACGGCTTGGTACAATACACCCACTTTAAAAGATTTTCTCACATTTTGTGCACCAGAGCATTTAAAATTAGAAACTCACGGTAGAAGGGTAGAAGATGCCTTGAGTCAGATAGATTTGCGGTTGAGATTTTGGTTATCGAGTAGAGTTGGACAAGCAATTTCAGCACCATCGAGTTTTCCTACCGACGCGCAACTTTTGGTATTCGCATTGAGGAATTTATCGGATAGCGAAGATGCAGCGGTATTATCATTGAGTGCTTATTCGGCGGCATTAAGAAGAGCATTGAGTAGCCCAGCATCGATATTTTTCATCGATGAAGCGCCGATTTTGTTTGAATTCGATCAAATTTCGGACTTAGTGGGAAGAATTTGTGCCAATGGAGCTAAAGCGGGAATTAGAGTTATATTATCAGCACAAGATCCAGATACGATCGCCAAGTCTAAAGCAGCATCAAAGATTTTGCAAAATTTGACAACTCGATTGATAGGTAGAATTCAGCCAGTAGCAGTAGATAGTTTTGAAAGCATATTAAAATATCCCCGGGACATAATTAGTCGTAACGCATCAGAAAGCTTCTTTCCGAGAAAAGAAGGAGTTTACAGTCAATGGTTGTTAGATGACAACGGAATTTATAGCTTTTGTCGTTACTATCCGGGTTACGAGCAATTAGCAGTGGTTGCGAATAATCCTAGCGAGCAAACAGCGAGAAATCAATTTATGGAAAGTCATGGCGATAAATATGAAGCAATTTCTGCATTTGCGCGTCAATTGGTAGCTTCTTTGAGAAATCAGTGATCAATGATCAATGATCAATGATCAATGATCAATGATC
>JBCBQE010000242.1:0-8445 GCA_039820385.1 Cyanobacteria bacterium J06635_10 | reverse complement strand
CCTTATCAGTATCCTTCCACAATTTGGAATTAATCTTTTTGCCGATATTCGCGACCCTTTTCTTTGCTTGCTTAAATTCAGATTCGTTTGTTTGAACTGTGGGTTTAGGAATAAGTGCTTTAATTTGTTCAAGTGATAATTGTTCTGCAACTGCTTTGTTAAGGATTTGCAACCTTGTGACATCATCTTTGATTTTATTGATTATCTTAGCTTTGGTATATTCAATTTTCCCCGTCGCAAGATTCTCCGTTACCTCTTCATGGAGATTGAGCAAGGGCAACCTATTCTTCCTGTAGCTATCCCAACTCATTAACCCCATATTTTCAAACAGTATTTTTATGGTATTAATTCGCTCAGTAAGGATAACGTTAGACTTACTATCTTCTTCGTTCTGAATTCTTGTATCTTCGCTTGCTCTACCGGTTTGCTCGTTATTCATGCGGTTGAGAAGTTGCTTTACTTCCCTCTCTTCGAGGTCTAATTCGGTACAAAGCAAGTCCATGATAGCACGAGTTTCTTCCCATGCATTTAAATCTTCCCGCTTAAGATTTTCTACTAACTGTATTTCTTTAGCAGTTTTATCATCACATTCGATAATGCGGCAGGTTATGGTGTCGAGTTCGGCTATCTTTCCTGCTCTAACTCGCCGTTCCCCTGCTATGAGGTCAAATTTTCCGTCATTGCGCTTGCGGATGATGGGGAATTGAAGTAGTCCTACTTTTTTGATGTTATCTGCGAGGGTTTTTAGTTTGACTTCATCAAAATACCTGCGGGCTTGTTGTGGTGGTAGGACTACGTTGTCAAGGGATATGTTAACAATTTCACTTTGGGTAGCGATAAGTTCTTCGGTTTCTTTGAAGTCAAGAAGGCTATCTTTGAGACTGATTCCGCTGGTAAAATCTTCTTTTTTTTTAGACATAATTTAATTTAATCCCGCAACGTAAGAACTGATTTCTTCGAGGACTCCTACTACTCCATGATTTGGTTTGTGGAGTGCTAAAGGTTTGCCCATTGATTGGGATTCGGGTATGGCTACAGTACGTGGGATAGGAGCAGTAACGTGGATGGTGCCTTGGGTATCGTCTTTGAGTTTTTCGAGGAAACTTGATTCTAAGCGAGTACCTTTGGAATAAATACTGGGGATAAATCCAGCAATCTTGATTCTATGACCGGACTTCATTACTTCTTTGAGGGTTTTGGTAATCTCGACTGCGCCAGAGTAAGATTTTATATGGCATTGGATGGGTACTAGGACATGAGTTGCAGCGAATAAAGCTAACATAGAGTGGATACCTTTGTTGGGAGGGCAATCTATGATGATGTATTCGTACTCTTCCTCTAGATTGGCGATCGCGTTTCTGAGACGAATTGCGTGGTAATCAAGTCCAGAATCTTTGATTTTTTCATCAAGAGAAGACAGATTCATATTACCCGGAACAAGGTCTACACCATATATTGAGTCTTGCCAGATTGGGAGTGGAGGTGCTTCCGAGGGACTAGTAACAACGGTGCTGTATACAGTTTCTTCTGCTTCTAGGCTTTGGGGATTAACTCCCATAAACCGGGTTAAGCTTCCTTGTTGATCCATATCTATGGTAAGAACTTTGGAATATGAAGCTAGGTGGTAGCTTAGGTTATGGGCAATTGTGGATTTGGCTACTCCACCAGCAATGTTGAATATTGCGATTATTTTGGGACTCATGATTGTAGTGGTGAATCAATACTGGGATTATATAATTTGATGCAAAATTTATGTGATTTTGGTAACAAAAAAATAACTTCCTGTATGAGGAAGTCATTTTTGTTATTTCATTGAATCTATATATAATCGGGTAGGGTTCCGTCTCCGCTTTTTCTGGGTTTAAAGTATTCTAGAATTATTTTACCTTTTGTATCTCTATTAGGGTTGAAAAAATCGTATAAATATAATTCAAGCTACTGCTTCAGAGCGGTAGCTTGAATTATATTTTAAGATTTTTGGTCGTCAAGAAAAGCTTGAATAAAGTTTTTCATAATTCCAGGTGCTTCTTCTGACTCAACTTGAGCATCTTCTTGCAATTGAGCTTTAATTGCTCGATCAAGGATTGCGTAAGGTTTAATAAGTCGTTGTAGCTCATCTACTGAAATTATAGGATTATAGTAATTATTGCCAACCCAAAGAAGAATAACTTTATTTTCTAGTTTATCGATTATTTGTCCCCAATTTTCTGGCTTTTGCTTATTTTCTAAATTAATTAATTCTTCTAGTTGCTGTTCTATTTCTGTATCTTCTACCTGGGCGAAATATCCAGCGCCTGTTGTCCCTGCTGCTCTATCAAAACCGACTGTAACTCGATGTTTGGGGTTTATAGCTTGAATTAAATATCGACTCATTTTATTTTTTCCAGTTGATAATTGAATTGATCAAACCATCTAAAGTATATGGTTGTGCTTCAACGTCTACCCTCCCTAGAACATCTTTACAGGTGACTGATGTAATTGGACCAATAGAAGCAATACAAATATTATCTAAGAAAGATTCTCTACCAATTGATTGAATCATCTGATAGAAACATTCCACAGTTTTAGGGCTAGCAAACGTTACAACATTAATTCTGCCTTTATTAAAAGCATTCTCAATCTCAGAAGGTATATCGCTATTACAACCGGATTGATAAGCAGGAATTGCAGTAACTATTGCTCCAAGAGATGATAATTCTTCTGGAATATTTTCCCTACCACCTGCTTCTAACTTGGGATAAAGTATTTTTGTTCCTTTTAAATTATCTCTATTCGGAAAACATTCGATTAACGAATCAGAAACAAAATCTGGTGGAGTGAAGCTAGGAGTAATGCCGTAACTGTTTAAATGATTTGCTGTTTTAGCTCCAACAACTGCTATTTTGACATCCGTTAAAGCATTGATACTACCTTGATTGTGAATCATCCGGTTGCAGAAGTAATCAATGCCATTGGTGGAAGTAAAAATTACCCAATCGAATTCATCAATCCTAGATATAGCGTTGTCTAATGCTTCCCAACTGGAAGGAGGTGCTATGCATAAACAAGACATTGATAAAGCAGTTGCACCAGCTTGCTGTAGTAGATTAATGAAATTATCCGATTGAGAAGCAGCACGGGTTACTAATACAGTGGTGTTTGTGAGGGGGAGTGTTGGGGAATTAGTTTTTGTCATTTTTTGCGGTTCTAACTCAAATTAATATTTACCACATTTGATAAATACTTGAATCTTTATTGTTTAAAAAAAGAAAAAAATACAGGAATTCTCATATTGCAGAATTCCTGTATTTTTATGGATTATAGAATGGGTTATAAGCCTCTTTCTTCAATACCTGATGATGCAAATTCTTCCCAATCGGAACGAATTCGATAGGAGTACTTGCGAAATGTTATCAGCTGTCCAGGAGTCAGTAATACGCTTAAATCTGAGCTAAATTGCTTGTTAGGTTGAATGTCTAGCCGCATTGCCCAGATATTTGGTAATTCAGCATGATTTGGACGTTTTGCTCTATAAATGAGTGTATCTATCCAAAGTTCAGGTGGTAAAGGTGCCCACCATGCGAATTTTTTAGGGCATAATTCTCTTACAAATTCGTGGAGTTTTACTACTTCGCTATGTATTAGCAAGTTTGATTTGCTGGTGACTTGAAGCTTTGCAACATAGGGAGAACTAGGATAAGGAGATTTTTCCTTTTTAATTGAAGCTAAAGAAAGCGTGCTGAGTTCTAATTTCATTATCTTTAACGAATGAATTTCCCTCAGTTCAAGCGAAGCTTTTTTTAATAAATTTGGGGGGCTGACAAAATCGCCCCCAGTAGCTTAGCTGCAATATGAATCCCTATTCTCTCGAAAATTAATTAATTTCTAAATTATCTAATTTGGCTTTAATCCAATAAATAGACTGTGGCCTTGCGACTTTCCTAACTTTCAAATTACTAAATTGAGATGAAGGCGCTTGCTGCCATGCACCTGCGATAATTTCGCTAACATATTTTTTGCCAAGTGAATTTCGCACATGAATCCATTTAGTTTTTCTAGGATTTAACTCGAAGATAAAAGCTATTTTGGCGATTACTTCATCGATAATAGTTCCGCATCCTACATAAGTTTCAGGTGCGCTTGGGTTGTCTTCTATGATGGCGATCGCCTTTTGAGTTTTTTTGTCATAATAAATTTTCACGTCCACCAGGGTTTCTTCAAATCCGCCGCCCGAACACCATAGCGTTTTCTTTAATTGTAGTATCATTGTTCTATTTTTTTAGAATTAATTACATTATGGCCTAATTATTGCCTAAATTTTGTTCTAGCATTTAAAGTTAACATAAAAGCTAGAACAAAACTGAGAACAAATTAAGGTTAATTGCTGAGCAGAAGTACTTGCAGTAATTGGTTTACTTAAATTCTTATTCTAGCTAAATTATATATAATTGAAGCTAGAACAAGAGTTAATATATCATTATGCCAAAGAAAAAATGCGGTTTGGGATTCGATTGCGCTTCGATGATGATTCAACCTGGTATAGACCCTGCTGATTGTCTAAATTACCAAACTTGCGGCTCAGCTTACGAGTTGACACCTGATGAACAATTAGAACTAATACGGATTCGCGAACGAGAGCAAGAAGAAGCCCAACAGGAAAGAGAGCGAATTCGAGAAAGAATACTTATATCAAGAAAACAAGCTGCCCGGATGATGTTAATGAGTCGGGGTTGTCCCCAATCTCTTGATTCTATGGGCATAACTGATACTATTACTAATTTAAACGAGCAGTTATCCCAATTATCACAAGCACTTTCAGAAGCAACCCAAGACCAATATATTCCACCTCAAGGAGTTGAAGTTCACAGGTACAATGTAAAGCGAAGCGGTAAAGTATTTGATTACAACAAACTAATGGCTGGCGAAGCCATATTCAAACCAGTAGAAAAAACCAGGGAAGTACGTAGGAATGGGAGAAAAATTATGATAAGTGTTGGTGCTGTCCGCATGATTCACTTATCAAAAGATGATGACGCTCGGAATATTGTTGCCAGAGAAAGTATTGATATGAGGAATAAGATATTAAGAATTGAAACGCTATTAAAAAATGCTCAAAAACTGATTGATGGTGCAAGCAATATACTAGAAACCTGATTTAAAGGTAAGAAAAAAAGTGAATTAATGCTGTAAAACAATTTAGTAAGCTAAAGTAAATAATTACCAACGCCCTTCGGGCTTAAGTAAAAAGTAAAAAGTAAAAAGTAAAAAGTGATAAATATGTGCCCGTATTTTGGTATAAAGCCTCGTCCTTTAAAGACGATAACAAAACCTACTTTATCATCATTTGAATCCTCTGCCTTTTAAGAAGAGGTACTACTTCTTACTTCTTACTTCTTACTTCTTACTTGTGAACTTAGCCTGTTTTAATGATTACTTTTTTCTGGTTTAAAAAATACTCGTAATCTATTATTTTCAATAATTCATATTGTGCATAGAATTTGCTCCCAGACTGCTTGAAAGTTCTTATCATTAAGCTTATTAATATATTTATTCACTATTTCCGATTCATTGAAGTATCCCAGTTGATACCATAAATGAGCAAGATAGAGTGCGAATGCTGTGTGGGTGGTGATGTCATGAAGGTTTTTGTCGATCGCACTTGCGGTTTGGAATGCTTGAGTTATGGTTTTTGGAGGCATTAGACTGATGTGAGGTTTTAACTTAGCTAGTGCTGTTTTGAGAGTTAAGATTAGCCCTGGTGAATTGGGGAAGGTTGGTGGTAGTTGTATTTCACCAATCACCTGAACTAAATCTTCCCTGGTTAAAGGTAGGAATGGTATCTTTGTTAATCGGCTGGATATGGTGCGAGGTAAGGATTCGATATTTGAAGTTGTCAATATAAATACTGTATTGCTTTCTTCTATTACCTTAAGCAAAGCTTGGAATGCAGCATGAGATGCGGTATTGCAATCGTGAATTATCGCTACTTTTTTATTGCTGATAGCAGGTGATTGATTACTCCAGGCTATAATATTGCGTACCTCTTCTATTTTGAGTGCTTCAATAACTTCATATCTATCTGGATGAGCTATGCAGCTTCCTAGTATTGAATTGGCGATTATTCTTGCCATAGTTGATTTACCAATACCTGGCATCCCGTGAAATAGTATTGAAGGGAGATTATCTAGATTAGGTTCTAATAATCTTTTTGCTACTTTTTGTCCTTTGATTTGATTGATTTTCATTGGTTGCAGAGCTTGATTATGGTATTAACTAAAGTTTGGTGTGATGGATATTGGTTTATGGAAGCTTCGAGAAGGATTAGATACTGCTTTTTCAATACTTCGATGCTGCATCCTTCTACTTCTCGTTTGAGATAGTAGATGCGGTTGGGATTTTTGAGTGATAGATTTTGAGCTATTTCGCTATTGGTAATTTGGTTTATCAATCCTTCCTTAGTGATTAACCAGGTTTTGAAATAAGTAATTAAAGTTGCAAGCGTTGCTGCTGGGTTGTGATTGCCAGCATCCATGATTTTCAATATTAAATTAGCTGTACAGATATCCCTTTGACGACAAGCGTTTGCGAGATTAATGGCGTTACCTATTTCATCATTTACTAGTGATTCAACATGTTTCGCTTCTATTGGATTGGGTGCAACAGATGCTTTGAGTTTTTGTAACTCGGCGTGCATTCTGCGAGTGTTATTGCCTACTCTTTTAACTAATTCACTGATAGCTGCAGGTGTGCAAATGCAACCTACACGTTTTGATAAGTAGATGGCTTGATTCTCTTGAGCTTGGGTATCCCATTGGGATATTTGGTTACATTCTATGATTTGAGCATTTTGGTACAACCACTTTCTTAAAGTTGTGCGCTTATCACACTTGGGAATGACGAATATGAGTTTGGATTTGGTATTTTTTTTGCTGAGATAAGATACAAAAGTTTTACTAAAACTGCTGGTAGCTTTGTTTTTGAAAATAACTGTTTTTGAGTTGAATAAGTTTGGGATGCTTGCGATGGCGATCGCGTCTTCTTCAGATATTGCTGATTCAATAATTTCCTGGGCTGAATCTTTTACGATGTCTTGAATTGCAAGCTGTTGAGTGAATTCACAATCGCCGGTTATTAAATATATTTGGTTCTTCATATATCACCTAGATATTTCAAGTTTTGCAAATCAGATTACATCTTAATTTGATTTTTTTGTAAAACTGGAAATAGCAATTTCCACCTGCTGTTAAAGTAGAGATATCTACCAAAAGTCAGAATCAAGTGAGAATGAAGAGAGAAGTTTTTAACTATCCTCCTAGCGTTGAAGTTCTAAAAATATTAACGCCAGGTTCTCTTAAACAGAATTTAGCAAAAGCTGTAAGATTATGGGTTATTTTACGTTCTATTTATGGAGATGACGGCGATGAGGTTAAATTAGAATTAGGGGAAGAATTTACTTTTTTACAATGGCGCAATTTGTTTTTTATTGATGCTAAGAAGTATCATCAACGCGATAGTATACCAAATTTACACTCGATATATGAGTTAAGCCAAACTTTCCCCAAAGAAGAATGCCGTTGTGCTATCAAACTAAGGCAGTGGTTATTTGGATCAAGTTTGAAAGTTGACGAAAATCAATGGTGTCAATCATTTGTCAAGTATTATTCTATTCAAGATGATGAGTTGAATAATCTATTGGAAAGGGGAATAACTAAGAAGAAGGACCAGAATACCCAACAAGATGATACTTCATCAAGCACTAACAATCAATTTTCTAAATCGTTACCCAACGGGCGTTTATTCGCTGTAACTAGTCGCAACTTAAAAGATAATGACTTTCAATCATTAATAAATTTAGGCTGGTTAAAAATTCTAAAAGTAAATAGCCAAGTTATTTATCAAAAAATTCATAAATTTCCTGAATTTTTCTTTAGTCATTTAGAAACTGAAGAAATGAAACCAGAACAATTTACCAATCACGAGCTATCAGCTTTTAATAATTCTTTATCACAACCGATCAACGGAATTCAACGTTTTTTTATTCATACAGAATATATAGTTCATACCAAACTGTACGAACAGGTTGAATTATTACAGCAACAGTTAAAAAATATTTGGACATTAAATAAAATACCATTGGTAAAATTGACTTATCAGAGCGCTAAACTGTATCAACATACTGTCAACTGCATTGTTTATCCAGTTTGTATTTACTATTATAAACGCGCACCTTATTTATTTGCTTATGGACAAACTCCTAAAAGTGATAGCGAAAATAATTGGAATAAAATTGATTGGTATGATTACCGATTAGATAGAATAATTACATTAAATAAATTATCTTTAGATGTAGATAATAATATTCCCAGACACTTTATAGATAAATGCTACGGTAAATATCAAATCCCCAAACAGCAGACATTTTATCTTTTATCTCATCAGGATTTGGTGGATATTTACCGTAGCATT
>JBCBQE010000241.1:0-8477 GCA_039820385.1 Cyanobacteria bacterium J06635_10 | reverse complement strand
TTCCCATACAAAATCATTGTTTGATTTAAGACTCTAAATATACAATGAAGTAAACTACATAACAAAAGCTTTCTCTAGAAACTTGCGAATGCGGTGTCAATTTTATAATTAAACAAAGCCAAAGCCCACTCATTTAGCTTAGACTAATAATTAGGGTAATTCTACCGACACAAGTTCATCCGTCTTTTGATTTTTAGTTATAAATTTTCACTTGCTCCGAAAGATTGAACTATAGTGTATAAAAAAAAGGAAAAATAAAAAAATAGTTAATCATAGGAGGTTTAATAACTAGTAATTGATCTCAAAATCCTTCCCCGTTGCACCAGTATAGTGGTTTTCCTAAAAACGGAGTAATCTGAGCCGAAGACCATATCGTAAATGCTAGCTCGCAGCTAGCAGTACATTTATACCCTCACCAAAAAAAAGCGCGACAAACCTAATACTGGCAGTTTTTTGTAGATATCATGACTAATGAAAACCTAGAACAAATGTCAGATAGCTTACATATAAATTTCGTAAATCCCGGATAAAACGTAAATTACCAGGGTATTAACTAAGAGTTGAGCGGCTGAGTCTTACCGCCAACAAAGATAAGATACTTATAATATAGTTGAGAAATAATACTGACTCGATGACAGGCAAAAACGCAAGACAGAATGCATTTCTGCGGCTAGTGTCTGGTAAGGAATCAGATACAGGATTAGTTAATCAACGCTATTCGCTGATTCCAACTTCAGAGGCGGTAATTGGACGCGATCCTCACTGTCAAGTTGTATTGGATGCATTAAAATATCGCATGGTATCTCGCCGTCATGCGGTGATTCGTCCTTTAAGTTTATCCCCCGACGGTGAAATTAGTTGGATACTTTGCGATCTAAATAGTGCTAACGGTACTTATTTGAACGGAAAACGCTTGCAGGAATGCCAGCAAATTTTTCCCGGCGATCGCATTACCTTGGGTTATGATGGACCTCAATTGGTTTTTAGTAACGAAATAGTCACACAAAAAACGACATTTTCTGCTAACACACCGTATAAATCAACTACAAATTCTCAAAACTATTCTGCATCAGACTCTGTCAGCTTTACTCAATTATTCCCCATAGTTTCTACAGGTAAAGACTTAACTCGCAAAGCCTATCTGATACCGGGAATTTTAACAGTCGTCTTTGTAGTACTAATGTTTGCTACGGTGGGAAAACCGGAAGCAAACCAAATTATAGTCGCTATTTATATAGCCTTCGCCGCCTATTATTTTATTTATCAGCTATGTGGCAAGCATAAGCCTTGGTGGGTTTTATTTGGTGTGGCTTTATCAACTGCTTTAATTTTAATTAGTCCTTTATTAGATTTATTCATTTTTATATTTCGCGAAATCCTACCCGGTAGTTTACCTTCAGGGCAAGAATCAATTACTTTTACAGAATGGCTAGTGCGGATGTTTTTCGGCGCTGGCTTAATGGAAGAACTACTTAAAGCATTGCCAGTTTTGGGTATATACTTGATCGGTTTAGGATTATCTTCACCTTGGCGAGAGCGTGTTGGTGTTTGGGAACCTTTAGACGGAATCTTACTAGGCGCAGCTTCTGCCGTCGGTTTTACACTCTTAGAAACACTTGGCCAGTACGTACCGGAAGTTACTCAAAGCGCCGCTATTCAAGCAGGAGCAGAAACAACAGGACAATTAGTAGGATTACAACTGCTGATTCCGAGAATTTTAGGTTCAGTGGCGGGACACATGGCTTACAGTGGATATCTTGGGTATTTCATCGGTTTAGCTGTGCTTAAACCAAAGTTAGGACCACAAATTATATTAGTTGGCTACCTCAGTGCATCAGCACTTCACGCTTTATGGAATGCAACTGGGGCTATTAACGGCTTACTTTTAGTCATTGTGGGTGTTTTGTCTTATGCTTTTTTAATGGCTGCAATTCTTAAAGCAAGAGCGCTTTCACCCAATCGCGAACAAAATTTTGCCACTCGCTTTTTCGGGAACAAGTAATTAATAATTAAACATTATTAATTATCTTTATTTGTTCTCGGATTAGTTATTCTCCCGCCGACTACGCGGGTGACGAATTCCGAATATAAAAAATGAACCAAGGGAAACCGTCGGGTGCCCTGTGCCATTTTTTAAGGAGTACGTCCGTGAATAGAAATTTATCATAACTAATTATATTAATATATCTTTTGATAGATGAGGCTGGGAAACTTGCTACCTTATTCTTTAAATATGTTGGGTAAATCTACCCCAAAAGATAAAAACGGCAAAAATAGCATAGTCCCAGCCATCAGAAAAGAAAAACAAGTTCATTGCATTCGCGTTGCAATTGAAGTAGAAAATGGCGAAGAAAAATTTACTCTTCTGTTTGAAAATTATCCAACTGATTTAGTGCGTGATAAGCAACAGCTAAACCTAATTTAGCTTGCTCAATTTCCGATAAAGCAGTCCATTCACAATTTTCGTCTTGCTTGAAGTTAGCCAAGGTGGATTCAATTCTCGAATGTGAGCCACTCCGAGTTGCGTAAGCTAACGGACGCGCTAAAACCATAATGTCGTCAACAGCCAAACTCGGTAATACAGTTTGTACGCATTCAATCAGTTGTTCCGCCATTGGCTGTTGCGAATTAAAAATTTCTGCTGCTTTCTGAGCAATCAAGTCGATCCAATCTAATGGCATGCTATTGCGAAACTGCTTTTGTAAACTTTTTTGAAGCTTAACCGCCACTGTGGAATTTGTATTACAATTGTAGTGTTTTGAAGTTTCAATTTTAGACCAAAGTGCATCTAGTTGGTTGTGAAAACCTAGAGAGCGTGTATGTAGTTCCTCCCCGAGTACTTCCTGCATGGGGAATTGCTCTTCTAACCGATCGAAATAAGCTTGCGTATCCTCGTCGCAAGGATTCCAAGGATAACTATTATCTTCTGGTTCGAGTAGGCTTGCGAGTAGGTCCAACTCGATTTGAGAATGTGAATTATTAAAATTTGTTGAACCTTTGATTTTGTCAGCCATGTGTTGTCTCCTTTCGGAATTAATTGGGGGTATTGACAGCTACAGCATCCAGTCTTTGATTTCCGCAAACTGAAATCTGATTTTCTCTACCTAAATCGGGTTTTAAACTTTGAGTACTGGCATAGCATCTATGTTAATACCGCCATAAGTAATAGAACCAACTTGATGAGTATCTAATTTTCTATCCGAAATTCCCAAGTTTGACTTTTAGTGCTACCAAACTTTAAGTGCATTCCGGATTCTAAAGGTTCTTCCCGTCGGTAAATTTGTTCCCAGCCCCGATCCCGTAAAATCCAAGTGGTGCCATAAGTTGATAGGTCTTGTAGATAGTAAATTTGTACTTGATTATTACCTACTAGGCTATTGCGACATAGAATTTCGGCGTGACGTTTTGAAACAGAAGGTTCTCTGATTACAATATCATTTTCTTTGGTTCGACCAATACGGGTAACTCCGGGTTTGAGCGACCAAGTTTTAGATCCTGCTTGTAACGAACGTAAGGAAGCATTCGCGCTACCGGGAATAAAAGTTGTTGGTATTTCTGTAGCGCCTTCTTCAAAACTTTTGAGTAAATCGCCGTCGAAATGGGGGTGTAGATAAAGAACTGGTAAAGTCCAAGAAGGTTGATTGAAATGATAAATTGTTAATAATCTTTTTCTACCTTCTGCGACGGCTTCATCAATAGGTTTGCGAGTACGTAAAGCTAAAGCAAAGGTTTGAATAAAGCTGTGGCTTTCCTCATCTGTAATTTCATCTCGCATTCCCAGTACTGCGGGCACCCCTTGACGTATTAGTACTTCAGCTAAACTGCTGTGAGGGATCGCTCGGTTTTTGTTGGCTGCGGGTTGCGCTCCCCAACAAGCGTTAAAAACTGCCAGCTTTACGTTACTGCGGGTTAAGGCTTGTGCTAATTCCATGCCGTTAAGGGTCATATCTTTTTGTAAAAAAAGAAACCCTCCATCGGGTCCGGGCAAGCCATGGCCAGCGTAGAAAAAGACATTATGAGCCTTGGTTTCTAATTGTGAAATCAGCTGTTGAGGTGTTGGTTTTACCAGTGTATGTACCACACAAGGTGCGTATCCGGATAAACCCATACCTACTGAATTACCACCAGAAAGAGTTTGTTGAAGAATAGCTGCTTCTTCTTCAAGTTGCAGGTTTTCATCCTCTCCTAAAACTAACAAGATATTTAAAGCTTGGTCAGTTCCCGAACAAGAAAGGGGTTCAACGCTCGAAGTAGTGCGACTAAACAACAGATGTTGGGAAAGCGACATTGCGGGTTGTCCAGGTTCGCGCTGCATAATTTCCCAAGGAATAGCAATTAAATCTGGATCCCGGATTTCCAATCGAAAGCGCAAACGTGTATGCTGCCCCATTGCAATGCCCCGACTGCGCTCCAAACTGCCAAGAATTTCTCCTTCAAATACCCAACGCCATAGGCTAACTCCCATGTATTGCATCAAGCGGCTGCTATAGCTGGTTTTTTGACCGGAAGCGGGTGATAGGGAATTTAATGGAAGTGGATTTTCGGTTTTCGATTCATTTTTTGGCGATATATCCAAGCGAGAATGTCCGGCAAACATTTGCTGCCATTCTAGCCAAGCTTGATTTAGCTCTGGCGACCATAAACAATCATGTAGAACATAACCACTGGGATAGGGGGAATTCACCACCCAAATGGCGAAATTTTCAGTGCCAGTGTGAACGAGACGGGCGATCGCCAGGTTGAGGGATGGCATGGATTCTTTAAACTTAAAGGTAAAATGAAATAATTACATAGCTAATTTTTTTTCAGGCAAAATGTTTGTCGCCGCAATAGTCTTTTCAGGCGATTACCTGTATTATTCCAGTTTCTTATAGTTTATCGAGTTTTTGAATCAGTGCTAGTACCGCCAAAGGGTAATATTGTCCTCCCAGGGATATTACCAGGTTTTGGTTGAGTTAACGGCTCTAATCCGGGAACGGAGTCCTCAACTGGCGTTGAAGTCGAAAAATCTTCAATTGCTGGAGGTGAGCTATCCTCCTGTGAACAGTCGTTTGATAAAGTACTTGGTTTGCCAAATGTGGCATTAGATGGTGTGAGTTGCGAAAGTTTAAGCCAAACTAGTTCCCCCGGTTTGAGCAAAGTTTTGCTGGGGTTGGTATTTGATGTTGGCGATGCCGGATTTTTCGCAATTTCTTCTTCAATTAAGCATACCTTTATCTGTAGCCAATAGTCTTGTGATGAGGAAGCCTGCTGTTTTTGCACAACTTGTAACAAACTACCGGGTGGTGCATAAATTGGTAATGGTGGTTGGGAAGATATATCGTCGTTAGGAGGCGGTGCCGCGCTTTTCGTTAGATTAATTTTGGTTTTGGTATTAATTAACCAACCTTGGTCTATTTTGGCAAGTCTTTGTAACTTGATCTCTTCATTGTCTTGGGGAGTGTTATCAGTACTTGGGTTTTTGGCGATAACTTCTTCGGGGGCAGGATTATTACTGAATATTCCACCCCTCCAAAAATAGCCTAAAATACCGCCAGCCATAGTTAATAAAGCAATTATCCCTAAGGTTAGGGGTAACTTAGAGCCGGGAGCAGCAACTTTTTCTGTAATTACTTGAGTTTTACCATTGGGAAGATTTTGAGTTACTGAGGCTAAGTGTGAATAATCTGCTGCTGAAATTAAAGAAACATCAGCAAGACTTGCTTCTAAGGCTGACTTCGGCTCAGAATATTTTATTTGGCAATGTATGGAAGCGATAGTCACATTGTCGTGACCATTTTGATTGTTAGCAATTTGTAACAATTGCTTAGTAACGCTTACTACATCACCATTGTTATTTAATAAAGGCAGGATTTCTGTATCCCAGTATTGTTCTACACGGTCAAAATCACTTAGACCATCAGAACACAGTAGAAAAACACAATCTTCATCGAGAATAAATCGCTGTGCCGTCGGGTGTAAAGCACTACTTGCATTCATTCCCAATGCTTGTACCAATGAACCAGAAGCCGCTTGCTGCACGGCATCTCGATAAATCGCATATCCAAGTCGTACTTCACGGCAAGCAACATCATCGTCAAGAGTTATCTGATGGCAGTTATTGCGCGTAATTAAGTAAGCACGACTATCGCCAACGTGACCAATATACATTTCGTAGGCAACTGGTAAGGCCATCACCACAGTTGTTCCCATACGCTGCCGTCCCTGACGATTTTCGCTGTCGTTACGCTGGCTAATTTTATCGTTAGCAGCAGCAGCAGCCCGTTCTAAGTCCGCAAGCAGCGTAGCCGGTTCAATATGGTCATCTGGTAAACTTACTAATTGAGCTAAGAACTGTTGAATAGTCTCAATCGCTAAATTAGAAGCGACATTACCTCCTTCATGTCCGCCAATACCATCACAAACAATAGTTAAAGCCGACTTTGATGGTGGCTTGGAAATACTAGTACCGCTTTGGGGAAAACAAGCATCTTCATTACGTTGGCGCGACGGTCCAGTGTCTGTCAGCGTAAACACTTTGATGGTAGGCTTATGAGATTCACCCAAGCGAGTTAATCCCTTATCTAAAACAGCAGTTAATTGTTCGCTCGAATGTATTTCCCTTTGAATTAACAAACGACAAACTTCGCTCATAAAATCGCGAATTGCCGGTTGTGCTTGTGGCAATAACTTTTGTTGCCAAAATTCTCCGACATCAGACAAGGTTGGTCTAATTTCACCATCCGAATTTAATTCTAATAAGCGTACTATGGAACCTTCCGCCCGAATTAAATTTTTTTTCAGCAAGCTAGAAGCGACACCAACACTAGCCAAAGGTTGCCATAATTGAGCTATTTGCCACAGCCAATTGAGTTGTCGCAGGGAAGTTGCCCCCTTCCAACTAGCTATCAATTCATCACACAATTGTACTTTTGTCGGTGCTTCATGGAGAATAAGCGGAGGTTTTTCTAAAAGCAATATCTCTTTTTGGGTATTCCCACTATTCAAAGACAGTAGTCCGTAAACTTGAGGAACATGTAAGCGATAGGGAATTAATCTTAAATAGGATTTGATATCATCTAACTTTTGTTGTTCGGGTATTTGCGGCAGAGTACCGGGTTTGGTATCTAATAAAACATTCTGATCGATAATTAAATAACGCTCTTGTAATAATTCCCCAGAATTACCCACAATCGAATTATCCGCCACAGCCCAGAGAAAACGCTTGGGTAGAGCTGTGGAGCATCGCTGGCAAAACTTGTGGGTAAGGGGGTTAGCAGCTTGACAAAGTTCATTTGGACAGTAGAGCGTTGCCGCGTCATTTTCCATAGTTTCCCACCGAGAAGGCGATTGGCTTTCTTATTCTTTATTCATAGATAACGGCTAGGGTCGCTGTTCGCCTTCATAATGTAAACTTGAGTGTGGAAACTCAGTCCTTTTATGTCTGAATTGTTCGCGATACAGCAACTTTAATAGCCGTTGGCAGTGCCGGTTTTTAGCGGTATAACCAAAGGTTCCGGCAAAACCCCTTTAAGTCCCCATTTTCCAACATTCTGCCTTATTTTGGCTTTACAACAAGTTGGCGAGACATAGCCTTAAAATTTGCGCCACGGCAAATTGATCAAAGATACCGGATGCGCGATTTTTTTAAGGAAATTGTAATCCCTTGCCACCGCCATTCATGTAGTCCGATCTTGCCGCGTCTTAGTAGAAAGACTTGTAGATAAACCAAGCTGGGGAAATACTTCGCAGTACCACTCAGATGAGGGATAGGCGAGTGAGTTACGCCTTTACCTTAAGTCTTATTTCTTAAGCTCACGCAAGGAAATCGTGGATTGGTGACATAAATCCATATATTCTATTTTGGCTCGGGATTCTCTAACAAACACGAGATTAGGTAGTATAGCAGTTTAGAAATATGGGCAGTTAATTAGCTATGATACGTCTTTTAGAGAAAGTATATAAAAAAATACCACCATAGCGCCTGATGCTCATACTATTTTGTAGGCAAGTGGACTCACCGCAAAGAGTCTTGCCATACACTTTATTGAATATTATTTCTTTATTTTTTAGCTGTTTTATACATATATTCCTACTTTACAAATCATTAAGCATCCAAGAACAAGTACTTATACTTATTCTTGCTCCAATGTGCTTAAAAGTAAATTCTTTGACTGCAATCAGCAACTTTAGAGTCTTGCTCCCTTAAGTTAAATGTTTATTTAAAGATATTTAACTCTATAGAGTAGTCTAATTATTTATTTATTTCGTTCTTAGTAAGTGGCAAAATACTCCTATAAGTCAAGCGAAATAATACAAACCTATTTATACTTACAAAGTAAAGAAAATCATTTACTATACTATTTATACTTAGTGTCTAAAAATCTGTTTTTAATAAGTAAGGAGTAAACATACTTAAAAGTATTTATTTATAAAATATTTTTTATCTAATTTATGCTGATAGTTAAAGTCATGATTTTAAAATAATCATGCTCAGT
>JBCBQE010000240.1:0-8489 GCA_039820385.1 Cyanobacteria bacterium J06635_10 | reverse complement strand
ATCAAAATTGTAAATTTACAAAAAAAGTTTTTCTAGGATGCTTGGTACGCAAGCCTTTTAGAGTACGCTGCCTATATATAATAGAAGATTAACCTTCGATTTAATCTCCGATATTGTTGAAAGCTCAACAAGATAAAAAGAAGCACCTCCCGATAATGGAAGATGCTCTAGGTTGACAACCTAGCTTCTAGGAAGAAAACCTTTTTTAACTGCAAGCTCGAATCCGGTTTCAACTGCTTCCAGAGTGATGGTCAATCCTAGTTCGGAGACCAATTTAAAGGTAAACTCAAAATCAAACAAGAAATCTTGAAAAGTTACAGCATAGCATTTTAGGTCAGATTCATATCCGAGAATGAAAGCTTGCTCATTGTTTAGAAAACAAAAAGCAACGGCAGGTGAGCATCTATCGAGATCGATGAAAGCTTCTTTTAGGTTATGTTTGTTCGCAAATCGAGATGCGATCGCGAGTAAATGCTCCGCAACCAAAGCTTTGATATCCTCTTCAACGATGTAATTGCTCATGATTCTCTCTTGTTTGTTTAAAGTTAGTCTACCTCACCACTCATTAAAAAAAACGTCAACAAAGGTTTAGGGAGAAGAACTGTTCTATCAATGCCCTAACTTCCTTGTTGGTGTGCGTATCTCGAATATCGTAAGCTCGGACTGGTCTTTTCTGACCCTCGACATAACGCTCATCAAAACTCGAAACAGTTTTCTCTGATATGTTTCTTGCAACAAATTGCCCTAATTTAACTCGGGTCGTTCTATCATCAGCATTTTTGTAGCCCATCTCCTGGGCTAACTCAACTACGCCTTTCCAGTTGGGTTTATCATCATCCGTACCGTCAAGAAGTTTTTGTTGCCCAGCCAAAAGAAGGTTCGAGGTCATATCACTCATTAACTGCATTTGAGTTTGGCTAAGAGGCATCCCAGTCTCTCTTGCTATCTTGAAAATATCAGCAACTTGTCTTGCCCTTGATATGTTCTTGTCGAGTTGATCTTCAGGCTGCTGTACAGATGCCTGGTCTTTTTTCTGCATCGAGTATCCATTCTTACTGTAAATATAAGCAGTTGCACCAGCATCAAGCAAGGCAGATAGTCTTTGTTTGGCTTTCGATCTGTTCCTATGCCCTCTGGCAACGTGAGCGTAATACTGAAGAATTTTACCTGCGTCTTTAGCTGAAAAACAAACGTAAGGATTTGGACTTTTTGGATTCTCAATTTTCAATAAGGTACAAAAAGTCCCAGACAGTAAGCTTTCCAGCTTGTCTGGAGTATTTTTCAATAACGTAGAGATGACCGCAACATCAGCAACTTCGCACCATTCAGCTAGCTCAGTTTCCGAAACCCAAGCCGAACCATCTTTCAATATTATTGTTGCTTTGTTCTCGTCCGAATCGTAAGAAGCAACTTCGGATTGAGGAATGATGTTATTGCTAATCGTGAAAATTTCAGACATAATACACCTGCTACTCTTCCCGTCGAATCGGACGGGAATTCTTTTACTCATATAAAAATAGCAAGTATTTTTGCTTCTTGCGTTGTCGTTTTTCGAGAACCGCTACTAAAGAGAGTTACGTTACTCTATGTATGCATTCGAGTCAGAATGTCGATTGTAGTTATAGACGTTTAGGCGTTTCTTCATACCGGCATTTCATTCAAGAAGTAATGTTTGCTTTTTTATTTAGATGCTCATCAAAATTGTAAATTTACAAAAAACGTTTTTCTAGGATGCTTGCTACGCAAGGTCTTCAGAGTACGCTGCCTATATATAATAGAAGATTAACCTTCGATTTTCCTTCTAATTGGTTTAATCTTTAATCGTTGAAAGCTCGTGTAGTTTTAAAAAAATAAGCATCTCCCGACAATGGAAGATGCTCTAGCCAAATGAATTATCAAACAATTAGGCAAGGGATTGGTGTTGCTGATAAAAATCAATCGCATCCCGAATCACTTGGCTGATTGGTTTGTCTTCTCGCTCTGCGATCGCGAAGACAAAATCCATTTGATCGTCATACAGCTTACCGCCATAGGTTTTTCTGGTTATTGGGCGGTCTGTAGCAGATTGCCTGTAGCCGATTGTATTTCCTTTCTGGAAACGATTTGGGTATTTCATGATAATAAGTATAAATAGCTGACAAAACAGGGTCGTGGACGAATCTCGTTCAGGGTTGACACTTTTGTATGTTTGCAGTATTATTTAAATATGGTTTAAAAATTCAGCAGTTTTAACCGGACACCCAGCTTCCAACTTCCGTCCAGCAAAAACTTTGATTATTAGCCTAAACGCAGGAGTACCAGCGTCTACAGCTTTGTCGATTACGTCTATTATAGTTCCAATCGTTCAAAACTGTCAACCGAATCTCCTGAGAAATTTAAACGAATAATACAAATTCAAGGAGAAAGACAGATGGCGACCAAATTAAGATTGATAGACGGAAGTATGCCTCGATTGCCCGAAACAAGGAAAGTTAACGTGAGGAAAGACGGCGACATTTTTCGTAGCACCGAGGAAAGATATGTCGCAAAAATTTTCCTTCAAAATAATTGTGACATCGAAGAACAACTTCTACTTGATCAAAAGATTATTTTGGATGCTCTGAAAAACGATTACCCTGAGATATACAAAGAAAAGTATGAAGGGAAGACTTTTGACTTTCTCGTGAATTTCATAGCTCCGAATCCTAAATACAATCCAAACAAAGGTGATAATTTTTTCCACGGATACAATCTTAATTGCCGGTGCCAAAACTTCTATTGTCGGAACTCAGAACTTCTTCAGCAGTTAGTCGAAAAAAGATTTTCTTTAAACGAATATTGGTATCACACAAAAATCTATGAAGGTCTCAAAGATGAAAACGGTGATTGTAGAGACGATGCTGCGAGACACATTGATAAGGCTTTAGAGGATATTGGTAAAACACCGAAAGAGTTCTTTAGCGATCCTTTAGCTGGAATTCCTTGGGGGTATGAACGGCAATTCCTGGCTCCCAAGAAAAAAGAAAAGAAAGAAGAAAAACAAGAAGCTCCTCAGAAGGAATTAACTCGGGAAGAGTTACTCGAACAAGACCGTTTATTTCTCGCGGAACAGGATCGTCGAGAAGAAGAAAGAGTAGCTAAAATGCGGGAACGGCAAGCAAAAGCAAATAAGCCCAACAAGCCTTATCAATTGAACAAAGACACTATTAAAGAAGAATCTTCAAACCAAGAAGAGCAGGAAGAATTTGATTACTCCTCACTCTCTGACACATTTCTGACCGAATGCGTTGACGATATGCCCGAAGCAGAGGCAGATAAAGAAGAATTAATCGCTGATTATGAATATGAACTAACCTCGGAACATGAAGATGATTCCGAAGATGTTGCTCAGGAAGTCATTACGACTCAGGAACCGGAAAAAGTAACTACATCACTTGAGATTACTGCGGAGTATGAACAAGCTTCGCAGCAAGACCAAGATGTAAACGAAGAAGACATTCAGAAGATTACTCAAGCTATACCTGAAGAAGAAACAGAAGCAAATGAAATAATTCCTCAAAATATCCCTCAAGAAACAGCTACGACCCAAGAACCGGAAGAAACAACTCAAACTACCGAGCAATCGAGAGCTACCTTGAGGACTGCTTATGGTGGAGCTTACTTTAACTTCAATCCAGATTACGTGGGGTATGGCGACCAATCTTCCTTTGGACTAGCAATGCCCGAGCAGGAGCCGGAAGAAGCTGCTGCAATGTCTGAGGTTATCACGGAACATGAACAAGTTTTACATCATGATTCCGATGTAAATGAAGAAGAAGAAAAAGTAACTGCAACATTTGAGGTGATTACGGAATACGAGCAAGTTCCGCAATATAATCCAGATGTAAATACTGAAGAAGATGTAACATTCGAGATTGTTACTGAATCGAGCTACACAGAACAATATGCATGGAATGGAAATACTATCAAAGATAATGCGAAACATCTCCTGACCACGGATTCAGCACCAGATCAGGAAACATATGGAGTTGTGACCGAGTTCGAGATTCAACCAATAATCATTCCACCAAAATCCCCCGAACCTGAAGGAACTAACGTTTCACCCCAGAGATGCAATAACAATAAACCGATAGCCACTAACGCTATAGTTCCGTTCAAGCGCACCATCTCCGAGACGCTAGGTTCCAAAGTTACGCGACCGCAGGGAATGGATATATGTAAGACTGTTGTTGATAAATCACTAAAACGAAGGAAAATCGGGAATATTCTATTGAAAATTCCTTTAAAATCAGCTTGTTTTAAAAGAAAACCAGCGAAAATACTGCTTTTGAAGTCTAAAATACCAAAAATACCAATAAAACGAGGCTCTTTTAGAGTCAATTACCCAAAAACAGTCCCGAAACCGCTCAAATTGAGCTACAAGCGACTCAAAATCCCTTCGGATACCAATTCCCTATATAGTTCTTTCCATCAAAGGAAAGGCATTCTCAGAACGGAATGTGTTATTGAAAAACAACTGCACCAATTTTGCCCAAACGAACTGAGATGCATTTCAAAGGAAGCAAAGAACCGGATGCCTGTGTTGTGCTGAAGCAATTCGGAAATTCCGGGTTATTGAAATCACCTGCAAAACCCCCAGGAATCAAGCCTGGTAAGGATTAGTTCGGGTTGGCGAAATGTTTTGTAAGCATTAATAGTACTCCGGAGACAATGCAACCCCGGAGTAGATCGAAATGTTTAAATTCTTTTTTATTGTAAATAAATAATAGTACTCCGAAGAAATTCGGAGCAAATTTCGCATCAAACTTTTTATCGTTGACACAGTAATTATACTTTGGAGAGTAAGTTGGGGATTATTCTTTTTTGAGAGTAAATGATACCTATGGAATATTCTTTAGAAACATTTTAAATGAAATGCTCAGTTTAAAATAAAAGATTAGATACTGGTCGAAATTGTAAATTTACAAAAACGGTTTTTCTAAAACAACGGTATATCAGCATTTTCAGAGTACGCCACCCTTATAATATAGAAGATTAATCTTCGTTTTAATCTTTGATTTAATCTTCGATGTTGTTCATTTATTAATCATTTTTCTTCCGGCGTACATTACAGGTTTTTGGTTTCAGTCCTGAGTTAGAAACGAAGATTGAATACCATTTCTTGGACAATGCCGCAATCGATGAAGGCATCGCGAACCATCTGTAGGCATCCAAGGGCATTTCTAGGATTTAAAACAAGTTAATGGGTAAGAATAACCAGTTTTGATGCTCACTTTGGGTAGATTGTCGATAAAACCAAACATGAATTCCATATCTGAGCTAAAATCGCCCCCATTTGACACCAGAAGCTTCGTTAAGACCTGTTCAACCACCTTCAGGTAATTCAGACGTTCTTCGGACTGGAAGTATCTTAAAGGATATTCCATTTCGAGAGCATGTAAACAAAAATGTCAACAGCTAAACCAAGACTTCCCGAGGCGGATATTAAACCTTCGGAAAGAATCAAATTGAATATTATGCAAACGACTAATTCTACCTTATCTTCGTTGGTCGAAGATTAAACTTTGAAATTGAACTGCATCAAAAAAGATTAATCGTTGAGCAATATCAAAGATTAAAACGAAAGATAAAACGAAGATTAATCTTCTATATTATATACCCAGCGCACTCTGAAAGCCTTGCACAGCAAGTATCCTGGAAAAACCATTTTTGTAAATTTACAATTTAGACCAGCATCTAATCCTTGATTCCTCTATGTACATTTTATTTTAAATGTCTTAAAAGAATAACCCATAAGTATCATTTACTCCGAAAAAAGAAAAACAATTGGATTGATTTATTCTCAGTCATTTCGTAAACATTTTTTCTCGAAGCTAGAATAAAGAATGCAAATTGAGCATTTTCACCCGTGGGCAAAAATAAAAGAAATCGCAAGCTAAGAGAATCGAAATTAGTCTACGAAATACTAGGTAATCCCTTTGAGTGCGAAGAGAAACTCAAATCTGACCGTTATGGCGTTCCACTGAGCTTTGATTATGTTCAAGATGGTAATCATTGCATCGAAGTTCGTAACGCAGTTAATCGAGGCATGTACGAGTACTCTGAAGAGTTCTTTAACGAAAGCAATACCGTTTATCTTTCTCAGAAAGAAATCAACTTAAAAATCCTAAAACTTTTTGAGCATGATTTGAATATCTTCCATCAACCACTGAGCATCACTCCTCAGATTGTATTAGATTGGATAGTGGATTCCTGCGGAATTAAAATTTCGCAACTAAAGCTTCTCGTTCAGATACAAAACGTGAAAGACTATGCTTCTATTTTTGAAAAAGAAATTTTGTTCTCGAAGTTAGGGGTATCTCCGATTGGTTGGTTTGACTTAAGTCGAACTGCACATTTTTTTGCTCCTGTTGCTTTAGGAAGCTTGGGACTTTGGGATATTTCTCAAATGAAAGGAAAGTTAGGAGAACCCGAATTAAGAAAACTCAAAGAAGTATGCGATCGCGCAATTGAGGAAGAGTCTTTTTCTGAGTTTTGTTGTCTTGAACCTCTCAATGAGTTCGGACTATTTGCTGAAGATGATGACGGATACGAGGATGATGACGATGAAGTATATAAAACGCATCCAATCCTTGAATATGCTTCAACATTATCTCGATATGTTGGTTTTGAGTTTTCCTTGGAAAAAGGATTTCATTCAAAACAGTTCCATCCTCAATGGCAGGATTTTTATTCGAGATACGAACAAGTACTAATAAGAGAAGGAAAAGAAGCTCATAAATCCTTGAACGAAAAACTAGCAGAAATAAAGCAAGAAGAAAGTTAAAACGAAGGCTAATCTTCTATATTATATACCCAGCGTACTCTGAAAACCTTACGCAGTAGGCATCCTGGGAAAACAAAAATTGTAATTTTACAATTTAGACCAGCATCTAATCTTTGATTCCTTGTTATACATTCTATTAAAAATGCTTTTAAAGATAACCCATAGGTATCATTTACTCCGAAAAAAGAAAAACATTCTCCCAGGAAATCTGAGCTAAAAAACTTTCCAACTTTTTTCCTTGCAAACTGCTAGAACTTTCAACGCAGCTCTTGCAGAAGTCAAAATAAAAGAACGATCAACGTTTAATTCTTCTTTGTGTTTCAAGTTTTGTTGCTTTTGGATTTCAATCCAGTTGTATCGATAGGTTTCAAAGTCTAGTTGCTTCTCAAAGAACGAAGCAGGTTGAAAAATATTTTCGAGTAAATCTATGACCAATTTCAAGTCCCGCCATTGAATATAAATATAAAAACCTTCGGCTAGCTCTGCTCGTTCAACCAAGTCTCTCAATCTCGTTTCCGGAGTAATGATCGGCTTGGGTTCCGACTTCGATCTGCTTCTTTTCCTTTGATGGAACAATTTCATATCCCTTGCGTTAGGAACATCGCTTAGGTACGTAACATTTAGATATCTATTTTGCACTAGAAATTCCTCTGCAACATTTTTTCGAGTGTTTCAATTCCCTGAAGTCGATTCGACTTTCTCTCATACACATTCAAAATTAAATTCCATAGAAAATTATTTTGATGATCCAGTAGTTCTTGCAAAGTACAATCTTCAGTCGAAGAAAAACAATCCCATTTATAGGGAGCAATCAACTCATATAATTCCTCCCGACCGAAAGAAGAGATTCCAGGCTCTTTGCTTAAAGTGGATAGTATCGCGATCGCATCCAATAGTTCTGTCAAGTCAAATTGTTTGGTCGAGTTGTTCCTCGTCAAAAAGTCGCACAGCAGGCAAGAATCTGCGTCTAAACCCACGGATTCAAACGTTGCCAACTCTTGTTCCTTTTTCTGAATTTCAACCCACAACAAGGGATTATCTTTTGATACTTTCGTTGGGAAGGCGGTTTGAGAAAAATAAATCCCAAGCTGCACTAAATCATTTGTTGAAATCGATTGCTGAAGCTTTGGGCTTTTGATTGTAAAGTAAAATCCGACCTCAGATGTGTATTCCATTACCAGCATTATCTTTTTCCAATTAAATATTCTGCAATACAAATTCGTTCTCGAAATTCTTCTTTATTTGTTCGAGTTCTTCTCAAGTATTCTAAATAACTTCCGTCGTCAAGAAAATAAGGCTTACGTCGTTTTAGGTTTTTCTTAAAACTTGCAAGAGTGTTATATACTTGGCTTCTTTGAATTGACATTTTTGAAGTCCCGGCAACAATAAAAGATATCCGAACTCGTTGAACAAGCTCGGATGCAATCAAATAAAATTCAAGTATTAAAAAAATAACATTAAACAGATTTAATTTGAGTAGCTGCTCGAACTAAAGCCAACAAATGCAATTCAACCATTCCTTTGAATTCTGAATCAAAACCGGGAGAAATCCAGTAGGAATTCAACAATTGCTCAGTCACATATTCAGGAATTTTAATTCCTGGTTCTCCAAGTGTATCCAATCCGACTATTGATAACGCCATCAATCGAGATAAAGAAGTAAGGTTTAATAAACCTTACTTCT
>JBCBQE010000239.1:0-8525 GCA_039820385.1 Cyanobacteria bacterium J06635_10 | reverse complement strand
CCCAGAGCGATCTTAATTACTTATTATTCATTACTCAGTCCCCACAGATATGATAAGTGTTTAACCGGACATAATATAACTCCCAACTTTTTACACGGGTTACACTTTCCTGTCCTAATTAACCCTATACGACGGGTGATGGCTTCTTCTTTTGAATCAAAAGGTCCCCACTTTTCTATAATCTCTTTATCGTCTCCCGGCGCTGGTTCCCTGGAGACGATTTTGCAATTTCCATTTGAGACCTTGACAACATGCCAAGATAGTGATTTATCCATTGCTTAAATAACTAAATAACTTGACCTTTAATATTTTAGAAGAGAAAAAAGTCTTAAATTTTCCTTTGACAAAAAATATTTTATTCAGAATTTAGCTAAAGCGGCAGAAGCCCCACGTCTTACTGCGAAGCGGAAACGTGGGATGAATGACCGGGAAATCAAGGTACTGTCCCCTCTCCCTCTTCTCTCGACGAGAAAAATTAGTCGGGGGACGTACCTTGATTTCCAATATCCGTGTTGGCTATGATAAAGAAGTGTTAACAAAGACTAAAATTCTGGTTAACCGTCTATACCTTGACAACTGAAGATAAGGGTTTTACTAGGTAGTGCGGTCTTAAATTGCTTGAAAATAGCCGCCTGGGGCCTCCGGTATATCAAATCTTCAAGGAAGCTCCGGCGAATGGTATTTCAATCATTCAAGTGGAGAAGGGCACGACTTCACTATAAAACGCGGTAGTGGGAAACAATTTGAGTACCACAAACGAATTTCTGGAAGGAGAAGTCCGCCGGAAGTGTAGGAGTGTCACTTTTGCTCAAGCCTAATTAAAATAGGCATGGATGCCCATGCCACAAGGAAACTATATTTTTCGGGTTGTGCAATTGCTTTAAGGTTTTGTGCTTGTCGATTCCTGTAATAAAATGGGAACTCCACCTTTACCGGAACCAACCATGATAATTTTAGAGTTGGGAGATTGAGCCAGTTTTTCTGTTGCTTCAATTGTTCGTAATTGTAATACTTTATTGGTTAGTCCATCAGATATAATTTTCTGAGAATCAGCAATAGCTTGAGCTTCAATCCGTTTGCGTTCGGCTTCTTGACGTTGTTTTTCTAAGACGAACTTCATCCGCTGATTTTCTTGTTCGGCTTTCAACTTTTCTTGAATTGCTTTTTGGATTGTATCGGGCATTTTTACATTTCTTAATAAAGCTTGCTCTACAACGAAACCTAGAGGTGATAATTCTTGGGTGAGTTGTTCGTTTATTTGGCGAGCAACTTCTTGACGTTTGGTAGAGTAAATTGCATTTGCAGGATATTGGGCAATGATGGAACGAATAGTAGAGCGAAATCGAGAAATTACCAATTGTGTTTCGCTGGTGCCAATTGTTTTATAGACATTTGCAGCTTTTTGTGGATCGAGTTTGTATTGCAAACTGACATCAAGATTGAGATTCAAACCCTCTTGGGAACTTGCGTCTACATTTTCCTTGATATCTTTTAAGCGAGTAGAAAAATTAAGAACTTTAGCAAAAGGATTAACTATATTTACTCCAGGATTAAGAGTATTATCCGAGACTTTACCAAATAAATTAGCAACTCCGATATTACCAGGAGGAACAATTACTAAAGCTCTAGAAATAGAAGCAATTAAGGCAACAATACCAATTAATGCCGCAACTGCACGTACCGCTAAACGATTTTGTTCGTCATCTACTTTACCGGAGTTTAAGTAAACAAGAGTTGAAATTAATATAGTTAGGAGGGAGACTATGAAACTCATGATATTTTTTGAAGTAATTAATTGAGGAACTACTACATAGATCTCCGTTCCTATTTATGTTTTTATGAATTTCAGTTTAGGGTTTAATTAGTCTTTAATAAATAATTAGAAATTAGTAAATTATCTTCAAAAAAAAATCATATTAGGTTATTTTCTAAGAGATTTAAGTAGGTGCGTGGAAAAAATTATCGTTATGACGAAGGATTAGTGAATAGGGAGTCGTGATACCAATTTTATATGAGGCTGCGCTAAATCACCCGCAGCCTATAAGGCTGGGGCTATAGGCACAAAGCCTTTACAAGGCTGAATTAGGCGCATCTTTATACAGAAACGGTATGAGTAGGAATAAGCTACTCCCCCAACCGCTTATCAGGAAGGGAGTAATTTACATTCTGTTACATAGCGCGGGTTTATTTATGCCTTGAGATATTTGATTTTTGAGCAAAAAGTATATATACGAAATTAAATATAAGAGAACTTGACTACAATACCCGCAGTAAAATAATATCAGTTTTGCTTTTTATAGGAAATTAAATAACTTATTTATTTACATAAAAAAGAAATCATACTATTAGCCCGGAATTTTTAATTCCGGGCATGTATAGACTCTTAAACAATCCACAATCAAAAATCAAAAATTACTTTCCGTTTCCATTACTATGATTATCGCTATAAGTAGCAAGAATCCGGTTAGCGAGTTTATCGGGTACCTCTTGTAAATGGTCATATTCCCAATGGAAAGAACCTACTCCCAGAGTTTGCGATCGCAATTCTACGATAAAGTTCTGCATCTCTGATTGTGGTAGATATCCGGTGACATTATCCCAACCTTGCCAGTTACTTATGGCTTCATAACCCAAAATTTGTCCGCGTCTACCGCTTAACAATTGCAGTACTTTGGAAGTGAATTCGCTAGGGGTTCTAACTTGGAGACGGACAATTGGTTCTAACAGCGTCGGCTTACATTCCGACATTCCCATCTGCATTGCTTGTCTTGCAGCTAATTTAAAGGCTTGTTCGGAACTATCGACGTTGTGGTAAGAACCGTTTGTTAGGGTAACTGATACATCTACTACGGGAAAACCCAGAGGTCCATGTTCTAAAGATTCTCGCACACCCATTTCTACACCGGGGATGTATTGTTTGGGAACTACACCACCAACGATGCTTTCGTCAAATTGAAAACCTTCTCCTCGCGGTAGGGGTTGAATATTGAGGTAGACATCGCCAAATTGTCCGTGCCCGCCACTTTGATGCTTGTAACGTCCATGAACAGATGAAGCTGTTTTGCGAATAGTTTCTTTATAAGGTACTTGGGGTAAATGGGTAGACATTGGTAAATTATACTTACACCGCAGTCTATCGAGAGAAACTTCCAGGTGAATTTCTCCTTGTCCCCAAAGAATTACCTCATGAGTATCACCATGTTGTTCCCAAACTAAAGAAGGATCTTCTTCTGATAATTTACTTAGGGCACCGCTTAATTTGACTTCATCATTGCGTTTTTCCGGAGCGATCGCTTTTGCATAGACTGGTTCAAGCTGTTCGGCTCTGGGTAATTCCACCACCTGGGAATCTTGAGTTAAAGTATCGCCAGTTTTAATACCTTCTAAACGAGTTAAAGCGACAATTTCACCCTCACAGGCTGTATTTACGTGTTGCTGATGTTGTCCCATCAAGCGATACATACTACCGGCGCGAATACCGTTGATAGTCATACCTTCAGTTAAATTTCCTTGCCATATCCGCACCAAGGAAAGTTTACCGCCTTGGGGAGTGTAGTAGGTTTTTAATACTTGAGCGATTGGAGTATCAGAAATTTTACTTAAACGACGCTTTGCAGTCGTTTGAGATTCGGGGGCTTCTTTTAATAATGCTTCTAAGAGTGGACGAACTCCATAATCGAGTTCGGCAACCCCAAAGAAAACAGGTACAACTAAATCGGCACCTAAATCTAACTTTAAATCTTTGAGAATCTCCTCCCTTGTTGGTTCAATATCTTCTAAAAGTTCTTCGAGCAAACGATCGTCAAAATCTGCAAGGGTTTCGAGCATTTCTTCCCTAGCAGCACCTTCTTCCTCTTTAAGTTCTTCTGGAAAAGAAATTGCGTCAGCAGGTGCGCCTCTGTGATAGTGATAGGCTTTTTCGCTGACTAAATCGATAAAACCAATCAACTGTTCCCGTTGTAAAATTGGATACTGATGCGCTACTAAAGGACGACTAGAAACAGCTTTGAGTGCATTTAGAATATCTAAAACATGGATATTTGCTTTATCCATTTTGTTAACGAACACCAAATGAGGAATTTCCCAATCATCGAGAAATTTAAATAATGGTGCTAAAGTTAAGACTTTTTCAGCAACAGGTTCGCAGACAACAATTGCTGCATCGACACCTATTAAAGCATTGTATGTTTCTTGGGCAAATTCGATAGAACCGGGACAGTCAATGAAGGTGAAGCGAACATCCTCGAATTCTGTACTAGCAACACTTACTTCCACACTCATTTGACGCTCTCGTGCTTGTGCAGAACTGTCACCGATCGTGTTACCATCCTTAACGCTACCTTTGCGATTGCGAGCTCCGGTGACAAACAATAAACTTTCTATTAACGTAGTTTTTCCGCTCAAATAAGGACCGACGATTGCAATATTGTGCAAACCCGTTCTAACTTTTTGAGTCATAAAAACCTCCTTTGCGGTGTAGCTATGTTAGCGCCGCACTATAGTGACTTCTTTAAATGATTATCTCGCACTTAATTCAATAGGTTTGGACCTGTGAAGCGCAACTACAAGAATCGTATTGTCCTGTAAAATTTATCTAAGGTTAGGTAAAAAAATACAACATTTCTATATAAAATTAAATTTTTATAAACAAATATAGTTACAGCAAAATTAGGATCGAGGGTTCCTAGTCGGAATTTTTTTCTTTTAAAAAAAATCCGGCTGAGTGCCCGTCAAGTAAAATCGTTATTAAGGAGACAATCCATGAAGAAATTACTTTATAAATATCGATTGAGCGCGTTTTTGAGTGCAATATTGGTAAGTGCGAGTATTCAGACGGCTAAAGCCAATGAAAACGACTTATATAAATTCGATCCCGTTCCGCAAAAACTGGCACAATACGCTCGTAACTCCGCTACAACATATTTAAATGAAGGTTTGCAGTTAGTTCAAGCGGGAAGAGTCGATTCGGCGATCGCAGCCTTTAACCAAGCAATTCAGCTAGATCCATCTTTAGCACCAGCACATTACAATTTAGGATTAGCATTGCGACAGGCGGGACAATTGCAACCAGCGGCGGATGCTTTTTATCGAGCAACTCAAGTCGATCCCAAGTTTGCTTTAGCTTATGCAAATTTAGGTGGTGCTTTGTTGGAAGGAAATAACCTTATGCAAGCTGAAAATTATTTACAGCGAGCCTTACAACTCGATAAAAAATTAGCAGTTGCTCACTACAATCTTGGTTTATTACACCAGCAAAAAGAAGATTGCGAACGAGCAGTAAAATCGTTTAGAAAAGCGATTAAATATAGTGATAAAGCCGCAGAACCTGCTTATCAAATAGGATTATGTTATTTCCAACAAAGCAAATTCAAAAAAGCCAAAAATGCATTTAATCAAGCAGTAAGAATAAATCCTAAATATCCCGAAGCACATTACAATATCGGTTCAATTTTATATCGTCAAGGTAGACATCAACAAGCTTTAGAAGCATTTAGAAAATCTGCTGATGCAAATCCCAATTATCCTAGCGCTTATTACGGTGCTGGATTGACATTTATACAACTCAAACAATATCCAGATGCCATACGTGTATTACAATATGCTAGGGATTTATTCTTAGCACAAAATAATTCTCAGTGGGCTAATAACGCCGAACAACTCATGGAACAAGCACAGAATTTTACCTATCAAATTCCCCAATAAAAAGTTGTCAATACTGCTGCTAACTTGCTGCAACTCACGTCACAATGAAAGAAGTAGTTGAATAATAGCTGGTGTGGTTTGTAGTTCAGTTGGAAATTAATGTTTATGTTCGTGAGAAAACGTCCCAAAAGCCAATTTCTATTGTGGAACCGTTGGTTAGACAGGCATAGAATAGTCAGCAACATGGAGACTTTTTGTGACTTAATCGTCATTTCTCTATGTTTTGGTTTGTTCGCCGTGATGGCAGTCAAGTTATGGGGAATATTTCACGATATTTTGCATTCTGTTGACTATAAACAGGTAACTGCAAAAATGCTGTTTATTTTAATTTTGGTCGAGTTATTTCGACTTTTAATGGTGTATCTACAAGAGCATAGCATTGCAGTTGGAGTGGCTGTAGAGGTAACAATTGTATCTTTGCTTCGAGAAGTCATCGTTCATGGTGCCCTAGAAATTTCCTGGATTCAGGTAGCGTCAATATGTAGTTTATTAGTAATTTTGGGCGTACTACTGCTAGTCTGTGCTAAGACTCCGCATATGGATTGTATAAGCGCAAATACAAAATATTGTCCTTTTATGCACGATGAAGACAAGCAAAAGTCTTCAGAAAGTTGTGCGCCGGGGCGAAGTTCATCGAATTGTTATCAGGGGAATAGCCAAATTAAGACTTAGTCACCTTAAATATTTTTGTTTCTTAAAAACCCGTCACCAGCGGGTTTCTTTTATTTTTATTTTTCCAATTCTTCTGTATCATTAATTACTTTTTTGGTATATATTATTACAAATCATATAATTAATTATATATATATGTATATTTATATATTTTGGTAGTTGACAAATTAGTATGAATAAAAGAAGTATTCATAAAATTATTGCAGGTTCCGTAATTGCTTATATATCTTTTTATGTTGCAATTCGACTTAAAACAAATACGATCGTTCATGTCTCGGGGGTATCTGATTGTGACTATGCAACTCATGATGTAGTGCCGGGGGACTCTATTTTAACTGGTTATGTTATTAATTCTGGACTGGCACTTTTCTTTACTCCCTTACGTTTGCTCGAACTCGGATATTGGAATGTAGTTCAACAAGTAGATTCGCCAATTTCAGAAAAGGATAAAAAACTCAAAAAATTTGCATCTTGTACTAGTACTTGATATTAAACTTAGAAATTCAGGACTTACGCAATTGTCACAAGACTCGGTTGGTGCCGTACACTCACCGTCTTATTATTACGTTAAAAATAAGTCAGTGTACAAGCACCCTACAAGTGAAATATGCCAGTTGCGTAAGTCCTAAAATTAAAAGATATTTCGGTGCGTTACCTTAACGCACCGAAATATCAATCATTCCAAATCAGTCGGATTTATCGATTCATTTGCCAATATTCTGACCAAAATCTTGTCAACACGATTACCATCCATACTCATTACTTCAAAACGCATGTCTTTCCATTCAAAGCTATCTGTAGCAACGGGAATACGACCTAAATGAGTCATTACTAAACCACCTAATGTTTGGTAACTACCGCGAGACTCAGATAACATTTCTTCTTCCATACCAAACATTTCAAAAAACTCATCCATAGTTAACATCCCATCCAATAACCAGGAACCATCTTCTCTTTGTACCGCTTGTGGATCGTCATCTTCTTCTTCATCGGGAACATCGCCAACGATTTCAATTAATACATCATTGAGAGTTACTAATCCCTGAATGACTCCATACTCATCTACCACTAACGCCACATGGTTAATAGTTTGCTTAAATAGCTCTAAAACTTTTAACCCACGGGTGCTTTCTGGTACAAATATTGGCTCTCGCAATCCTACCGTTAAATCCATCTGTTCGCCGCAGAAACTGCGAGCTAATAAATTCGTTACCGGAATAATTCCCAATACATCATCCAACCCTTCCTGACACACTGGATACCGCGAATAACCATTTTCAATTATTTTCTGCCGATTTTGAGCAGCGCTATCTTTTAAGTCCAACCAAACAATTTCTGGGCGCGGTGTCATAAACGAATTAACCGGGCGATCGCCTAAACGAAACACCCGTTCAACCATATCCTGCTCTACTTCTTCAAAGGTTCCTTCTTCGGTTCCTTGTTCGATTAATACTTTAATTTCTTCTTCTGTAACTTGTGGTTCGGTGGAAGGTTTTATACCTAAAAATCGCACTATAGTATCTGTAAAAAAACTTAATAAAAACACAATTGGATAAGTTATTTTTACTAAATTTTTCATCGGATATGCAACAATAGAAGCTATAGTCTCCGGATGATTTAGCGCTAAACGCTTGGGAACAAGTTCACCCAGAACAATTGCTAAAAAAGTAATAATTAAGACTGAAATTCCCCGAGCTACCTGTACTTGATATAAAGGAATAAAATTTAAAATAGGATATATTCTTTGGGCAATGATTTCTTCTCCATAAGCGCCAGAAACGATCGTAATTAAAGTTATCCCTACTTGGACGGTACCTAGAAATTCGGTGGGAGAAGAAGCTAACTCAAAGGCAACTTGGGCTCTGGTATTTCCCTGGTTAGCAAGTTGTTGCAAGCGGACTTTACGAGCGGAGACTATTGCTAACTCTGACATGACAAACATGGCGTTAGCGACTAGGAGTAGAAAAATAAATATTAATTCTAGATTGGGGGACATTCTTAACATTGCCGATAATATCGGCTAACTATGCTGAGTTTTAATTTTTAAGTATTTAGCATCCAAGGCGTACCAATAAAAGACTCTAAATACAGAAATTTCCTACAGAAAAAGAAATTCCGTTGGTCCGAACACTGAACACACTTACGTATAG
>JBCBQE010000238.1:0-8534 GCA_039820385.1 Cyanobacteria bacterium J06635_10 | reverse complement strand
AAAATATCGAAAGCAACCGGATTAGTTGCAACAAATTGGGAATATATTTAGCTTTTGTCATAACAATAAATAATTTATCTATTGACATTATACCGAACGAACGGTACAGTTAATTGTATACCGAACGAACGGTACAGCAAATTAGTAAGAATGTTTTGCAGCCATTGTTTGATGTGAATGGTTAATTAATTGGATATCTAACTTCAGCTTAGATTATACCCGCGATCGCAGTCTTATTTTTTGCCACAATCGTAATTCAAAACTGTACCCAAAAAAACTATAATGATTAAACTCTACGGTCTCGAACTCTCTGGAAACAGTTACAAACCAAGGCTGTTTCTGGAACTGTTAAAAATTGAATATGAATGGATCGAAGTAGATTTGATGAAAGGAGAACATAAATCGCCAGAATACCTGGCACTCAATCCTTTCGGACAAGTTCCCTTGTTAATCGATGGAGATACCAAGTTAGCAGATGCCCAAGCAATTTTAGTCTATCTAGCGCGGCAATATGGTGATGAACAATGGCTTCCGTCCAATGCATTACCCTTAGCACAAGTGGTTCGCTGGCTATCCACCACGGCAGGGGAAGTGCGTGAGGGACCTGAATTTGCTCGGCGTTATCACATGTTTGGCGCAACTAGCATTAATCTGGATCGCGCCTATGAAAAAGCAGAATATATTCTCTCGCAATTAGAGCAACATTTAAGTAACCGTACTTGGTTAGAATTTGAACATCCAACAATCGCTGATATCGCGGTTTTCCCTTATATTGCTCTAGCCCCTGATGGTAAGATCGATCTCGCTCCCTATTCTCATGTATTGGCATGGATCGATCGCATTAAACAACTCCCTGGTTATATTTCCATGCCGGGATTGTAGAATCCAGATTCGGCATCACATCTGACAAGGTAAAGTAGATAATTCAAATATAGCGGTTTTCAGTTGGTTACAATACACGAAACTACCCCCTTCCCCTCTCCTTACTAAGGAGAGGGGTGCCCGTTAGCGAAGCGTGTCCGTTAGGACATAGGGCGGGGTGAGGTAATAATCTATGGCACGAGACTGAAATTCGCTATAAACTCGCACAGTTAGAATAGAGAGAAAATACTATGGCAATTCCAGGGTGGACGCGCACTGAATCGCCCTTTCACAAGGGTGAATTGGCTATTCAAGCTAGAATGGGTGTACAAGCAAGGATGGATAAACAAGGACGACGAATTATCCGGGAGTATCTTCCAGAACAACATCGGCAATTCTATGCTCAACTTCCTTATGTAATTGCTGGCACCGTGGATAAATCAGGTAATCCTTGGGCATCGATTTTAGTGGGAGAACCAGGTTTTCTATCCTCTACAGATGAGCATAACCTCCGAGTTAACGTCAAGCCCCTATTTGGCGATCCTATGAATACTACTCTCGCACATGGAATTGATATTGGTTTACTCGGTATTGAACTGCATAGCCGCCGTCGCAACCGAATGAATGGAGTTGTAAGTGCAATAGATGAGACAGGCTTTGAAGTGCAGGTGAAGCAAAGCTTTGGTAACTGTCCCCAATACATTCAATCTCGAATGTTTGAATTGGTAGAATTCGATGCAACAATTCCCAAGCCAATTCATGAAATTACCGCATTATCATCACCAGAACGAGAGGTATTGGCAACATCTGACACCTTCTTTATTGCAACAGCTTATCAAGATGAGTTAGCAGGGCTTGCCAGCGGCGTTGATGTTTCTCATCGTGGAGGTAAACCGGGCTTTGTAAGGATAGATGGTGACGATACGCTAACCATTCCCGATTTTTCTGGCAATTGCCATTTCAATACCTTTGGTAATTTAGAACTTAATCCCCATGCAGGATTATTGTTTGTGGACTTCCATAGTGGAGACTTGTTGTATCTCACAGGTACAGCGGAAGTGATTTGGGAAGGTGCTGAAGTTAGTACCTATGCCGGAGCCGAGAGGTTATTATGCTTTCATTTACAAAAGGGCTATCGAGTTGAAAACAGCCTTCCATTGCATTGGTCAGCTCCAGAGTTTTCACCTATTCTAAAGAATACGGGTTCGTGGTAATTCATCTTGATTTGCTTCAAGTAAAGAGGAGAGGGGGAAGAAAAAGGAGAAGAAATTTTGTGTTTATTCTGATGGAATGTAGAGACGTAGCAGTGCTACGTCTTGCGACGTTACGGAGAAAACCAACCAGTTAGAATTAATGAAAAGACTACAGTTAACTGCATAAATTTAGACGGATTTGTTTTCTTCCAAACGTAGGGAGACGTTATATATAACGTCTCTACAACTTGTGGGAATTAATGAAAAAGACTACTAGTAGTTCAATCGAATTAGTTGTAAACAACTGTTATTTTTCCCGCCTTGTTAAAATAAAAATAGTTAAAATATATTTTTAGTTATAATTACTGCCAGCCTCAAACCTTATTAAAAGTAAATTATGCTGTTTAACCCAGCTAACTTGCCCTACTGGATATTTTTGGGCATGGGAGTCTTATTATTTCTATTTGTAATTGTCTCTGGTGGAGGAGACGAAGATATCGATATTGATGCCGATGTTGATGCTGACTTGGATCTAGATGGTGAAAGTAATTTTAATTTAGGATCTTTTCTCGGATGGGCGGGAATTGGTAAAGCGCCTTTAATTTTATTACTGGCAATCGATTTGAGTTTATGGGGTTTGTTTGGCTGGATGTTAAATGTTTGGTTGGGGAGCTTCCTCAATCAAGTTCCCAGTGGCATTTGGAATTTAATTGTGTTAGTTTTGTCACTGTTTATCAGTTTATTTACAGGGGGAGCGTTCGCACAGCCGATGGGTAAAATTTTTGCAGAATTTGGCGAAGATACCAGTAGCGATCGCATAATTGGTCGTAATGGTACCGTTAGCTCTGCGACTATTCCCATAGAAAAAAAGGGGAGAATCGGCCAAGTAGATGTGATTGACGAAGTTGGCAATTTAGTCACGATTAATGCCACAATCCCCGAATGGGCAACAGTTATCCCCCATCATGGCGAAAAAGTAATTGTAATTGATAGACTGCAAGACGTTTATTTGGCGATCGCTAAAGATAGCCCAGATGTTGAACATTGGCTCAGGGTTACAAATCAAAAATAAGAATCGAAGAATATGCTATTTTGGTTAAATTTTATTGCATCACTACCAATCCCAAGCACAACTACCAACCTAGCGCAGTTGTCCAATATTAAGGATGATACATCGATATCGCCCTTATTGATTGCGGAAAAATCTATCGCAATATCCCCTAATATTTCTCAAATATCCACTAAACCTATTCTTGCTCAAGTGGGTGGAAATTTGGTTTTTCCTGGGATAGTTGCGGGTTTAATTTTACTCCTGCTTCTGAGTATTTTAGCTTATACGAGAATTTATGTAATTACTCCCAATAACGAAGCATTTGTCAGAACTGGTGGTGTTTTTATTAAAAAGAAATTGGTAGTTCTTAATGGTGGTTGTCTTGTAGTGCCGGGATTTCACGAACTGACAAGAGTACCGTTGCGGGAAATTTCGATTAACGTCGAACGTACTGGTAAATTAGCAGTTCGTACTCAAGATTACCTCCGGGCTAATATGCGAGTAACTTTTTATGTCTGCATCACTGCCAGTGAAGAAGATGTATTAATTTCAGCAGCACGACTTTCCAGACAGGGCAAAATTTCCGGGGAAGATATCAAAGAAGCTCTAGAAACCCGTGCCGATGACGCTATTAGAGCCGCTGCGAAAAAGAAAACATTAGCAGAAATTGATTCTGACAAGTTAGGATTTGCAGAAGAAGTTTTAAACTTGACGCAGCAAGATTTAAAGAAAGTCGGTTTAACTCTCAACAACATTGCAATTTCAGAAATAGAAGAAAGCGATACCTACGACACCAATAACTTCTTTGATGCTCAAGGTGTGCGTTTGCGTACCGAAACCATTCAACGTTCAATTCAACAAAAGCGCGAAGTCGAATTGACAACCCAAGTCGCCATAGAGCAAAAAGAATTAGACGCTCAAAAACGATCGCTACAAATTGCTCAAGAAAAAGAAACAGCCGAATTAGAGCAGAAACTGCAAGTAGAAGCGCTAACAGCACAGCGAGAAAGGGAAATTCAGGAAGCTAAAGACAAAGAAGCAGCAGCTACCCTCCGCAGCAAAATTCTCCAGGATAAATCTGTCGAAGAAGAAGAAATTCGCAAAAAATTGTCGGTACAAGAAAGTCAAATTGAAGCCAATATTGCTTTAGAAGCGCGTAATAAACAGCTAAAAATCGCACAAACCCAACAAAAACAAGAAGCCGAAGTCGCCGAAATTACTCGTCAACAAGCATTAGAATCTAACAAGTTGAAAGCACAAGTACAAATAGCAGAATCGGAAAAAGTTGCACAAATAGCACAAACCCAACAAAAACAAGAAGCCGAAGTCGCCGAAATTACCCGTCAGCAGACAGTAGAATCTAACAAATTGCAAGCACAAGTGCAGATAGCAGAGTCAGAGAAAGTTGCAAAACTAGCACAGGAAGACTTAGCCATATCAATTGCGAACAAAAAACGAGAAACTTTCTTAGCACAAGCCGAGCAAATCCAAGCCGAAGAATCTGTGAAAACAGCCGGTGAAATCGAAAAAGCCGAACGTAATAAAAGTTTATCTGTAATTGCCGCCGAACAACAAGCCCAACAACGGGATATTGGCGAGCGTAAAGTAATTGAAATCGACGCTTTCCGCCGTCGCAAACAAGCAGAAATTGCTCAAGAAGCCGCAGAATTAGAAGCCGAGTCAATTCGTATTCTCGCACAAGCCGAGCGCGATCGCGCTTTAGCAGAAGCAGAAGGTATCCAAGCAAAAATTACAGCAGAAAACAGTATTAGTAATGCGAATTTAAGTGCTAAAATTATCAGTACTGTTTGGCCAGAATTATCAGATAAATTACCAGAAATAGTCGCCTCTTTAGCACCGCAACCGGGAGTTATAGGAAATACCAGAATTTACTCATTTCCTGGTGCGAATAATAACGGTAAAGGCGTTGAAGATATTAACAAATTACTTCTATCTACCAGTGGTATTTCTGTGATTAATAGTTTATTAGAAGAAGGTAAATTAGGAGATTTAATATCTCAAATCGGACAGTTAATCCAGAATAAGGATGAAGTACAATCGGATGCATTAATTCCCGAAGTTTTAGAGGATAGTCACTCCAGTGTTAGCGACAACAATTCTGAAATGGATTAACAATTCACAGAAGCTAATTAAAGGGTTCAGATTTGATGAATAATATCAAGTGGGGCTATTCACATCTTGCACTAAAAAAAATATTGTAAAAATAATTACTATTTATTCAACTTCTTTTTACCCGTCTGGGACTGCAAGTCCCAGTCTAATAGCAAAAGTCCATTAAAATGGACTAAAAATATCACGGTATTTAGATAGTATGATTTAAAAAAAATAAATTGATTATTTAGCTAATTATTCGTAAGGTGCAAGATATGTGACTAATTACTTATAGCTCCAAACTCCTAACTCCAAACTCCAAACTCCTAACTCCAAACTCCTAACTCCTAACTCCTAACTCCAAACTCCTAACCCCTAACTCATTTTTCTTTCCCCAGTAATTTTAATTTTCACCCCATTAGCAGGGGCAAGAGTAACTCCTCGACGACGCGGTATTTCTGGTTTATTATCTGCCAATGTAAATTCATAACGTGACATAATTGTTGCTAAAACCAGCTTCATTTCAAACATCGCCAAAGCATCCCCAATACAACGACGAACTCCCGCACCAAATGGCATAAACTCGTAAGGAGAGAATTGTCTTTCTAAAAAACGCTCTGGTTTAAATTGCTTCGGTTGTGGATATAAATCTTCACGTTGATGCAAAAGATAAATACAACCAATAAGTAGCTTTCCAGCATCCAATTGATGTCCTAAAATCTCTACAGGTTCTTTAACTTCCCTAGGAAAAGTTAATATCGCTACCGGAGTAATCCGCATAATTTCATTACAGACAGCGCTTAAATATGGCAAACGTGAAATACCCATCAAGTCAGAAAAATCATCAACTGTATCAAATTCTTGTAGTAATTTTTCTTTGACACCTGGTGTCTTATGAATCCAATAAAATGCCCAAGCCATTGCTGTAGCGGTTGTTTCATGCCCTGCGAATAATAAAGTCATTAATTCATCGCGCAATTCTTTATCACTCATTGCTGTTCCGTCTTCGTAGCGCGATTCCATCAATAATGAAAGAATATCAACACCATGAGGTTCTGATTTTGCTCGACGTTCTGCTATTTCTTTATATATTAATTCATCAACTTTTGCACGTTGTCGTACAAATTTTCCCCACGGGCTCCAAGCACCTAAATCTTTTTGTAAAAAATCGAAAAACAAAAAACTCGAAGAAAATGGGGAGTTAAATATATCTGACAAGAAAGCCATCAATTCTTTTATTTCTTGATAACGCTTTCCCTCATGCAAGCCAAAAACTGCTTGTAAAATAACTTGCATCGAAATTTCTTGCATTACCGAACGAGTTACAAAAGTTTGATTTATAAGTAATTTTTGAAAAACTTTTTCAGCAATATCACAAATTAGTTGTCCATAAGCTCGCATTCTTTCCCCATGAAAAGGAGGAATTAATAATTTTCTTCGTCGCTTATGACGCTCTCCATCCAGCATAATAACTGAATAGTCCCCTATTAAGGGTTGTAAAATTTGATTAACTCCACCAGGAGAATAAAATTTCGTTCTATCATTAGTTAAAATTTCTTGAATTGCTTCTGGTTGATTAACGAATATCAGATTATTGCCAAAACCAACAACTTCAGCAGTAAAAATATCGGGATATTTCTCAACGACACCTTCCATATATCCTACAGGATCGAATACCCACTGTAGTTTTTGCAAAAAAGATGGTTTTTGGAGAGTATTTGGTAAGCTCATAATAGATATTAGTATCTTAAGATTAAGTTTTTTGATTCAACTAAATATATTAAAACCTATTATTTCAATTCCACTTTAAAAATATTCTCCGATGGTTTGTCTGCAATCATATTTTCCCAATTCAGTGCGGCTAGAAAGCTATCTGCATCGGCAGTTTCTACCACATCCACACCCCATTCTCCAGTTTGTAAAGAATCTGGCGAGCTACTCATCGCTGGGGTAGTTTTGATTCCACCTAAAATCAAAATATGCGGCTGTTTCTCACCATTTTCAATTTGGTTGCTACGTACTTTCGCTAAAGTATTTGCATAATATTCTCCCATTTGTACCGAAGAATATTTCTCAGCATCAAATAAAACTTCAACAATCCAATGGGGATTATCCACCAATCGACACTTAGCGACATCTTGCAATCCATCTATAAACACTTGAGCGAATTCTTCTCGACTCAACGCTGGGAGAATATCCTCAGAAATTTCAAAATTGTGTGATAGCAACATTCTCGCTTGTGGAAGATTAGTCACGGAGATTTACCTTAAATAGCACCTTCATATAACTTATCATTTATCACACTTCTCTACCCTTCGGGAACAGATAAAGGTGAACGAGTGTCGTTACGGCTTCTGTGCGACTCTAGTACTCTACCAACCTAAGATTGCTGAGTGAAGGTTGGGAGGGGGAAGAGGAGCCAGTGCGTTGCGGAGGAACACGCACCGTTGTAGCAACTGGCGTGGGGGAGAGGGGGGAGAGGGGGAGGAAAATATATTTTTCTCTCATTTTCCTTGCTGTGACTCACCTCTTGATCGGAAGCTGAGTGGACTAATTCTTGAAACTGTTCGTGGCTAATACCCAAAATATGTTTTGTTTTATAAGGATATTTTTGTAAAATCGAAGACAATACATATTTTTTTAATGATAGAGTGATAGATTACTAATTTCACTTTATAACATTTTTTATACCTAGATTAGATTTTGGAGTAGTCTAATAGAAACGAAGAAGTTTTGCAGCGAATGATAACTTATTAAATAAACAAATAATCAAGGAGCAAAATGGTTCAATCCGAACAAAAAGTTACAGCTAGTAGTGACAATAATGATGAAAAATTATTCCCTAAGCTTAAACAAGATTTGAAAAATTATAGCTTGGTTCTGGGTCGTTCTCTAGTTATATTGTGGACGGCAGCACCAAGAATAGTAGCATTTTTAATCATTGTATTGCTTTTAGAAAGTATCATTCCTGCTGTCACAATCGGCATTAATAAATATATTGTAGATATAGTGGCAGAAGTGACATCAACCCATGAGTATAACTTAACAATAGTTGCGAGTGTTGTGTCACTTTGGATTGCAGTAATTGTTCTAGCAAATCTTTGTGGTCCTTGGATTAATACAACATTTACTAATTTAACTGAAAAATTGACGGCAAGTATTAATCTCAAGCTGATAGATAAGGCAGATAGTTTTGTCGATCTCACCAATTTTGAAAATGCCAATTTTTATGATGAATTAGCAATACTTCAAGCACAAGCATCGAACGTTCCCATGAATTTGTTGGGGGGTTTACTAGAAATATTTACGAGTCTAAT
>JBCBQE010000237.1:0-8549 GCA_039820385.1 Cyanobacteria bacterium J06635_10 | reverse complement strand
AAGAGATTATTGAGTCTCAATACTATTTTAATAGTTATGTAAATACACGTATAAACTCTAGCCAATGAAAAATCTATCGATTAACTTAGGTACAGAAACACAGAGAAAACACTGAGTTACTAATCAGCAAGTTTCATAGAAATAACATTTAGAGTTTAATTTATCTATATACCATAAAGCTATGTATATTCACTTAATATAAGTGAATTAATCATTAGTAGTAATTATGGCATTAACTTAAACTCCTTTCAGTTTCCTGTATATCTCAATCAGAATCCAATAATAGGTAAATAAATTATGAAATTTTCCAATATTTTCAAAACCACATTATTAGCTGTATCTACTGGTTTAGGAACATTAGCGATCGCTGCAAGCGCACAAGCAGCAAGTCTTACTTCTGTTGATGTAGAGTTGTCTTTACTTGTAGACGCATCAACAAGTGTTAACGGCAGTGAATTTGATTTACAAAAACAGGGTTATGTAGATGTTTTCTCTGATGGTTCTCTCTTCAATGACTTTATTTCCAAGGGAGATAAGGGTAAGATTGCAGTCAATTTAATTTATTGGTCTAGTGCTGGTTCGCAAGAAGAAGCTGTAGGTTGGACTCTTATCGATAGCGTACAAGCATCACAAGATTTTGCAAATGCAATTAATACATCTACTCGTCCTTTCTTTGGTGCAACTGCTCCCGGTTCTGCAATTGACTTTGCTACACCTTTGTTTAGCACTAACCAATTTGATGGAGCACGTCAAGTTATAGACGTATCTGGTGATGGATCAGAAAACAGTGGTCTGGATACAGCTACCGCACGCGATAATGCTTTGAATGATGGTATTGATGCAATCAACGGTATTGTTATTGGTGGTAGTTCTAGTGTCAGATCTTTCTATGAAAACGAAGTTATAGGAGGTGTGAATGGTGATGGAACACCAGGGTTTGTTCTTGAAGCTACTACATTTGAGGATTTTGGTAATGTAATTGAACAGAAAATTCAGGCTGAAATTACAACTGTACCTGTAGCTGTACCAGAACCAGGTTCTATAATTGGTTTATTCGCTGTTGGTGCATTTAGTGCTGCTTCTGTTGCTAAACGTAAGTATAAAACTATTCTCTCTTCCAATCAAAAGTAAAGTATAGATTCGTAGGTTGGGTTAAACGAAGAGAAACCCAACCAAATCTCGAACAACAAACAGATTAATTTAAATCAATCCAATATTAAACACCCAACCAAAAGGTAAATGTTGGGTTACGACGCTCCTACAGTCTTCAAAAAGCATCAATATTACTCTTACGTCTAACCCAACCTACAAAAATAAACTATAATAAGTAAATTTTTGCCAAGTTGGCAGTTAATTTAGCGCAAATGGTGATAAAATTTGCGCTTTAGTACTGATTATGACTGTCAATTCTAACCAAGCCTATAATGTTAAATTTATTAAATTTATCTACGTGTCTATTTATGTATAAAAAAATAAAGTGGAGTACAGTATACAGTAAATATTGAACTGAAAACTATTTGACTAATTTATCGAGCAATCTTAGATTAAACAACTGTATATGAAAGGTATAAGCCATGGTAATTCCAACTATAGAAGACATCTGTTGAGGTTAATCAAAAAATCAAATTCTACAATTGCTTGGTAAAATCTAACAAAAACTTATCATTGGTAATTTATGTACCAAATGATGCTAAAAATTTATTGAAATCGTTAATTTAATTTTTTAAAGTTTACAAGTTGCAACAACTGCGGTATGAAATGCCAAAATTATTTAGGGTCAAAATTTTGAATTAACCTCAGGTAATTTACCGGCACCATACCATTACTGCCATCTACCAACATAAGAGTGACAAATAATCTCTGCGTGAATCGGGAGCAAGTATGAAAAGTGACATAGCAGTAGAGAAATTACGCCGCTATAAGGAGTATGCAGAATCCGTACTTCAAAGTTTGGAATTGGTTTCGGAGAATCCACCACCTCAGGAGAGTTGGGTTCCCTCTCGTATCCATGAAAACATTCAGCGTCTGGTACAGTCCGCTCGTTCTACGGTAGAATTAGCTTCGTCTCCTGTCAAAATTGGTGTGATGGGAGAGTTTAGTAGCGGTAAAACTCTGTTAATTGGTAGTTTGATTGGTTTCGCGGATGCTTTACCAGTTAGCGAAACTCCTTCTACGGGTAATGTAACTGCGATTCATTTGGTGCAGCAACCGGAGTTACAAACGACGAAGGTAAGTAAGTTCACGGTAGAATATCTTTCCCATGAAGGGGTAAAGGAATGTTTGGGTTTTATGCTCAAGGTGGTGGAAGGTAGAGCAAAATTAGCGGAAGTACCCGCAGCACCTTTAGCCACCTTAAAAAGTTTATATCCTACAAGTTTTGTGGATACTAATGGGATTTTGATTTGGTGCGAGCAAGCATGGAATCAAAGCCAAAGTTTGGAGTTGAGAGCGCTGTTGCGAGAAGTAGTGGTATTTGTTCGTACCTATAGCGCTTATGGGAAAGATATCTGCGGTAGAAGTTACGAAATTGACCATTTTACGGCGAATAAGGGGTTGAGATTGGCTGAACCCCCGATGAATATTTTGGAGTTGAAGTTTAAGGATTTACCGCAGTCTCCGAAGCTTTGGGAAACTTTTGCACAGCCTTCAGCGAGGGATTTACACAATAGTTTCTCGTTGATTCGACGGATAGATATTACGGTGGAGGTAGCAAAACAGATATGGGATTTATCGGGTTTACAGGGGACGAATGAGTTTGTCTTGTTGGATTTCCCGGGTTTGGGTGCGGCGGATTCTGGTATCAGGGATACTTTTCTATCGCTGCGGGAATTGACTGAGGTACAGACGATTTTACTATTACTCAACGGCAGGTATCCTGGGGGAGTAACTGCGGCGAAGATTCGCAGTATGTTGGAACGAGATAAGGGACAAGATTTAAGGGATCGGATTATTGTTGGTGTGGGAAGGTTTAATCAACTGCCTTTGACAAGTCGCGATATTATGGCGATCGATGAGGTATTAGAGGAGCCTTTATTATCGGAAGAAGCTGTTTTTGAGAAGTTGAAAATTCTTTATCTTACTCTTGCTAGTGCGAGTAATTTGACTACTGAAAAGAAGAATATTGTCTTTTTGTCTCAGCTTTATGGGTTGACAAAACAGGCAGAATTTTCTTCTTTGTTACAAGTTTGTTCGCCAGAGTTTTTGCCAGATTTAGAGAAACCGTTGGCAGCTGATGAAGTTGAGTTACGGGAGAAATGGGGAAAGTTGGGAGAGATGTTACCAACTTCGAGTACCCTGCACAAACAGCTTAGTGATTATGCGGAAGATGGTGGAATAAATAGGTTGCGTTCGTTACTTAAAGAACATCTAGGGCAGCATGGAATAAAGCAGCTTTTGGAAGATACTCAAAGGGCTGCGGAAACTGTGATGAAGGAACAACATAATTTAACAAGTGTATTAGAAGAAATTCCCGCGTACATTCCGGTGGTAGAAAATCCAGCTTTTTTAGCTTTAAGAGAAAATATTGAAAATTTAGTCACAACATATCGGCAATTTCAGGAAGATTTAGATAAACAGCCGATGTTAAAAAATCGTACTGGATTAACTTTGAGTGATGTAGTTAAAGATGAGTTAACCAACAAAATCTTTTTTGAATGGAGTGAGTGGACATTATTATTTGACAGAACTAAAAACGGTACGATCGCCTTTACTAAAAGTGAAAGTATTTTTGAAGAAGACGAGGAGGAAGATGCGCTTCCTACCCAAAGCGATGATTTTTATAATTCCTTTGTCAAAACTATTAATGAAATGCAGTCATTTGCTCACGAGCGTACTGCTGAAACGGTGAAGGATTTATTTAATAAATTATCTGGGGAAGTACAGTTAGAGCGCAACAAAATTAAAGAGATTATACAACCGCAAATGGAAGAGCGGATTCAAGAGAGGTTTGGTAAGAGAGAAACACGTTTATATCGATATCTTTTACGAGCAACAGATCCAACTAATAAATGGCAAAATTTAATTATTCAACATAGTGGATTGGCGAATAGTGCGGTTCCCATCAATGCCGATAGCTTGTTTCCTTTAGCGAGGAAAGACGCACAACATCAAAAAGGACAAATATTCGATTGGAGTCCCAATAAACAGTTTGCAGTACCGCCAAGACCATTTAATCATCAAATCGCGGTCTTGCGACTGCGCGATGAAATAACTGCCAGCGCCGGTTTACATCTGATTCAATATGTCAGTGAATTAACCAAACAAGTAAAAGGTTCTTTTTCAATGGCATTAAAAGAAATTGTTGATAGTTTACAAGAACTTTTAAAATCAAAACACGAACCTTTACTGAGATATATTGCTTCTGTAGAAGAAACCGCTAACCCATCTACCCCAGCCTGGTTAGAAACCATGAAACAAATTACCGTAATTTCTTATCCGGAATAATCAATTATCAATGAACAATGAACAATTATCAATGAACAATTATCAATGAACAATGAACAATGAACAATGAACAATTATCAATGAACAATTATCAATGAACAATGAGCAACTAATAACTAATAACTACAGCTACAAAGTACATAAAAAATGCCTGTCAAAATAGAACTTTTCAGTCGTTATCAATTACGTACGAAAGAAACTGATTCGTCACTTTTATTATTGCCCGTTATTGAAATAAAACCGACTGATAGTCCTAATTATCCGTTTATCTCTTCTATTGAAATTTCGGTTTTGGGACAGCAGTCAGAACTAGTAGATAAAATCAAATCAGCATATAAAAGTGTCAGTTTTAATGCTGATAAATTACTTAAATTGACTTCGCCGCAGCGATTGAGACAAAATGATTGTATCTGGAATCAACCTTTACCACAAGGGATCAATTTAACTTTGCGGGTAACTGTGGAGTATTTTGATTCTGATGATATGGGTAAAACAATTTTATCTGTCAAGAAAACCGCTACGGCTGATTGTAGTATTTGGACTTTTGCTGTGGAAAATGCTCGTTTGAGAAATGTGGAAGCTTCTGAAGAAATTAGCGATCGAGATATGATAAATGAAACGCCTATTCTTAATCATTCTTCATCAGTTCTTTCACCAAAATCTGATATAACTTATCCCGGTTGGTTTGCGATTGATTTTGGTACTTCTAATTCTACGGTGACGCTTTACGATCCAAAGGTAATTGTCACTCCCCATACTTTACCAAGCGAACAAGAGGAAAAGTTAAGCGAAAAATTGGCGTTTTGGTTAACGGAATGTCCAGTGGATGAAATACCGGGTATCAGTCGCGATGTGTGGTCAGGAGAGTGGCAAAAGTTATCAAACCATCTCAGTAAAAACTTGGATAATTTTAACCCGGCGAATTTACAGCTTTTACGAGGAGAGCAGCTTCTAGATGCGATTAAAGAGATAGAAATCTGTCTGAGTAAGCGTTTGGGATGGTTCCGTCGTGCTGCAAGTAAGCGGTTAAATCAGATTTATCATGAAGTGTTTCGGGTTCCTGCTTTGGAGTGGCAAAGTTTGTTACCCGTGGAATTAGATAAGGATCGGCGGTTAAATGAAATTCCTTCGGAGTTGGAGGTGATTAATTTAGAGCCTTCTTTACCAACTCAAGATCCGGCAAAGGTTAAAGTAATGTTGGGGGAGCAAGCATATCAACATAGATTAGATGCTATCAAACAAGGGGAAAGTATTGATGGTAGATTTTTACATTCTCCCAAACGTTACTTTGGTCAAGAGCGCAGTTTTGAAATAAGTTTGAATGGTAAGGAAGATACGATTCCGGTTAACCAACTTTTGCAAGCTGCTTACGCCGAGTTGATTGAGTTAACCCAGAAATATCGTCATCGCTATCCGGGTAAATGCAGCGATGGTGATTTTTATCGTGCAGTTTTAACATATCCGACAATTGCTTCCCCATTTATCCGTCGCGAAATCGAAACTTTAGTTAAGAAACTAGGTATCGAAGACGTACAAATGGCTTACGATGAAGCAGTATCGGCGGCTATTTTCTTTTTATGGCAAGAATTTGGTGGCGATTTAAATTTAGGTATAGAATCTTTTAAAAGTCGCTGTCGCCACGATGGAAATAAATGGTGGCAAAATGTCTTAGTGTTGGATATTGGTGGTGGTACTACCGATTTAGCCTTAATTCGACTGACATTAGAAGAAATTGACCCCTTTGAACCTACCGAAGATAGAGGTGACGGTGGCCGCTATTATAAGCTTACACCAAAACTGTTGGGATCTTCTGGTCATTTACAGTTAGGTGGGGAATTGATTTCGCTACGAATATTTTTATTGTTAAAAGTGGCGATCGCCGATTGTTTGTTGAGTGCGGTGAGTGATGATATTCTACCTAAGGATGTATTGAAGGTACAGCCGGAAGAGTTAAACGAACGCTTTTTAAATAACGGTAAATATCGCAGAGGTTCGCTTTTAGCTTGTGTAGATAAGGAAATTCGCGAAGGGGATACTTATAAGGAAGCTTTAAACGACGCAGAAAAAGTTTTACCTACCCGCTGGAAAAATCGTTCATCCCGCTCTCAAACATTTTACGACCTTTGGGAACATGCTGAGGGTGCCAAACTAGTTTTAGGACAAAAACGTTATTTAGTAGATGCACCAGAGCCAATATTTGTTTTGGATGGACAGCAAATCTCAGAATTACTTTTCCAAAATGATATTCAATTACCCACAGAGGTAGTTGACAAAATTGGTGTAACCTTAACGGGAGAGCAATTTAATAAAGCAGCTTCCCCGGTAATTCAAGAAGCGATCGGTATTGCTTCGGGATTAATTGAAAATGCCTTCAAATCTAAATTTAATAGCGAAATAAATTTCGGTGAAATTGACGAAGAAAAAGCTAAAAAAGAACAAGTTGATTGGTTAATTTTATCCGGTAAAACTTGTAATTTAGAACTTGTAGAACGGGAACTTTACAGAGTATTTAGTAAATCAGATCACTTTGTCTGGAATGAGGAAAGAGTTACCTTTGAACCAGAATATACAAAATTAGCAACATCTGCTGGAGCTTGTTTTGCTGAAAAACTGCGTCAATTAAGCTTTTCTCCCAAAGAATCTAAAGACTTGCTCAGAAAAGGAGCAAATCAACTTTATATCAATGTCAAAAATTTATTTTACTTTCTACCTTGTTCCTTCGTAAGAGAAGTTATTGGTGGTAGCCCAGTGCCAATTTTTCATGCAGGGCAAGAACTTTATCAACTCAAAGCCGAAGAAGGAATGGCGAAATTACGCAGCGATTGGTTAGGAATGCAGTTAACCAATAATATTCGACGACAAGACTTTGAAAAAATGAAGTTACAACTGTGGGGAAGCTTTAATGGCGATGCTTTAATGAAAAAATTGGGAATTACTGAAGACGACTTTAAAAATAATATCAAAGTTCAATTTGAAATCAATCAAAAATTGGATATAGATTTACTTATTTGTCGCGGAACTCCCCATTATTTAATACCCATAAACATTCCCAGTTTAGACGCAGCCAAAGCTATTGGAAACCAAGAACTAATTACCGATGATTCTCAAGTAATATGTGACATCGCCGTTAATGTTGTTGAATCAGCAAATGCCTTAAAAACAGACGTACATACAGTATTATTTAAAGCCGAAAAAGACTATAGCAAAGAATTAAGAGTATTTCGTTACGAAAACGACACAATGCAACCGCAAACCATCGGTTTAATAGCCGAACTTCCGCCATTTCCAGCCAGCGGAAAACATACATTTTACTTTCAATTCCGTAACCCCGAATCTAATACCTGGGAATTAATTGGTGAATTACCACAACCAATAGTTAATAGCGAATATCCTTGTCGTTATTATGTAACCTTAGATTTTAAAGGAACATTGCGGGTACATCCCTTTGAAGTATCATATTGGACATCTGATAATCCAGAATTTCTCAAACAAGAAGGATGTATATTTCGAGATTCCTTACAACCACAATCAACGAATGTAGAAACTGAAAGAGATCCATTTTGTGGCATGCATTAATCAGTTTGTAGGGTGTGTTACGGCTCAAGATAATTTTAAAATAAGATTACTATTGTGATAATGCCGTAACGCACCATTTTGATCATTCTTGGTTTTAACGATTCTGACATAATCATTGATGTAGGGTGTGTTACGGCTCGGGATAATTTGAAAATAAGATTAATATTGTGATAATGTCGCAGGGCACCATTATTTATTCAAAAACCTTTTAAAATCCGCAATTTTTTAATGAACACCAAACTTTAATACAAATTCCGATGGTGCGTCACGGCATTTTAAAGATTGTAATCTTGTATTTAAGATATCTAAGCCGTGGCACACCCTACAATTTACTAAGTAACGCATCATTGTTTATTCAAAAACCCGATTAATTTCCCCAAATTTTGAAGGAGCACCAAACAAATTCCGATGGTGCTGCGGGAAATGAAAAATACCTCTCTCCAAACCTCTCTCCTACAAGGAGAGAGGCTTAATTTTCCCCCTTACCCTACCAGGTAAGGGGGTTAGGTTGACAAAAATCAGACTTTATG
>JBCBQE010000236.1:0-8600 GCA_039820385.1 Cyanobacteria bacterium J06635_10 | reverse complement strand
CTCATAATGTTATTTTTTGACTATTTATATAAATTCGGTAATAGGAGGTTGGGCAGATGCCCACCTCTATTGTCTACTAAAAGTTGCTGTAATTGCTAATAGCATTCTTCATGTTATCCAGTACTTCGGATACAGACATGGTTCCCAAATCCCCAGAAGTACGGGTACGAATACTTAAAGAATTTGATTCTACTTCTTTTTGTCCGACTACAGCCATTACGGGAATTTTCTGTTTTTCGGCATTACGTATTAGTTTACCAAGTCTGTCGCCGCTGGTATCTACTTCCGCACGAATACCTAACATTGTCATTTTGCTAGCAACATCTTTAGCAAAATCTAATTGCACTTCTGTAACTGGTAATAATCTTGCTTGTACTGGTGCTAACCATAAGGGAAAGTCACCTGCATATTCTTCAATTAAAATACCAATAAGCCTTTCTAGGGAACCAAAGGGAGCGCGGTGAATCATTACTGGACGTTGACGAGTACCGTCTTCGGCAACGTATTCTAATTTAAAGCGTTCGGGTAAGTTATAGTCTACTTGTACGGTTCCTAACTGCCATTCTCTTTGCAGCGCATCTTTAAAAATAAAATCTAATTTGGGACCGTAAAAAGCAGCTTCCCCTATACCTTCAAAGTGTTCCATTCCCAGCTTTTCTACAGCGCGACGAATGGCACCTTGAGCTTTTTCCCAGGCTTCATCGGAACCTATATACTTATCACTTTCTGGATCGCGGAAACTCAATCTGGCTTTAAAATTCTTTAATTGAAGTTTATTAAATACTGATAAAATCAAATCTACAACGTTGAGGAATTCTTCATCAAGTTGTTCGGGAGTTACAAATAGGTGAGAGTCATCCACTGTGAAACCTCTTACCCGAGTTAAGCCTCCTAATTCCCCAGATTGCTCGTAACGGTAAACTGTACCAAATTCAGCTAAACGTATGGGTAATTCCCGATAGGAACGCAGTTCGTTATCATATATTTGAATATGAAATGGACAGTTCATCGGCTTCATTACGAAACCGTCTTCTAATTTTGCGGCTTCGGAATCTTCCGCCATCAAGGGAAACATGTCTTCTTTATATTTCTGCCAGTGTCCCGATGTTTTAAATAAATCGACTTTGGCTATATGAGGTGTCACCACGGGTAAATAACCCCGCTTTAACTGTTCTTGTTTGAGAAAATCTTCTAAAAGGGTTCTTAACAGAGTACCTTTAGGAGTCCACAGGGGTAAACCAGGCCCCACTAAATCGGAAAAGAGAAATAATCCTAACTCTTTTCCTAATTTACGATGGTCGCGGCGCATTGCTTCTTCTTTCCGCCGCTTGTATTCTGCTAATTGTTCTGGGTTTTCCCAAGCTGTACCATAAATACGCTGCAATTGTGCTTTATTTTCATCTCCACGCCAATAAGCACCGGCAACACTTTCTAATTCAATGGCTTTCGGTGTTAATTCCCCGGTATTTTCTAAATGAGGTCCAGCACATAAATCCCACCATTCATCCCCTAAATGGTAGATTGTAATGGGTTCTTCTTTTATATCTTCTAAAATTTCTAATTTATAAGGCTCATTAATTTCTTTAATTCGACGCTCAGCTTCTTCTCGACTAACTTCTTCTCTTCTAACTGGCAATTTACGATTAATAATTTTCACCATCTGCTTGTAGATGGCTTTTAAATCTTTGTCGGTAAATGGTTCTGGATTTTCAAAGTCGTAATAAAAACCATTTTCAATCCACGGACCAATTGTGACTTGCGCCTTGGGAAACAGCTTTTGTACCGCCATTGCCATAACATGAGAGGCTGTGTGGCGAATCTTTTTTAAATTCTCAGATTCGCTGGTACGCGGTAAATTCATTTTTTCCGGCTCTTGGGATTGATTGAGAGATTCTTCCGGCGATATTAGCTGTTTAACCATTGGCGAATTAATTACGTCTAAGAAAGGAACTGCATCTATATTAACTACCCCGGACTCAACTGCATCACTAAAGCAGTTGAATGTTGTTAAACGTATTTACATATTGTTTTAAAAAACAATTTTTATTTACATACTCTGCCTTTTGGCTGTGTATAAATTAGAATATCTATATATATAATAGTTAAAATGTCATCAAAAATACAGATTATTTTAAGATTCTAGCTTTAGAGCAATGTCACCATAAATGTTAAGAATAGTAAATAACGTTAATATTAGTGAAAAAACTGAAATTCAGATCCCCATTTATGCGAGACTCTAATAACCCCGATCCTGAGTTGTTAAAGACGGTCTTAGGGCCGTTGTTGGAAGATTTTGAATATTGGTTTACTCGTTCGCGTACCTTCCTAGAAACTGAGCAGCTATCATTTCTGAGTGATCGCGAGCAGTCTGACTTATTAAGGCGAGTAAAGCTTGCGGCTGATGAAGTGAAAACAGCCAAGATGTTGTTTACAGTTGCTGAAGGGAAGGTTGGGGTTGATATGGCAACGCTTATGCCTTGGCATCAACTCGTAACGGAATGTTGGAGTGTTGCGATGCGATTCCGCTCTAAACAAGATGTTTCTCGCGAACAAGACAAATTATCAAATTAATCATACTTTTTCTTAACATCTTTAATATTAATGAAGTTTAAGGAATAATGTATTTAATGCTACACTGAATCGATTTTTGCATAGCAAATTTCTTTGATTAAAGATTAGGGCTGTCCTAGTGTTTGAGAAACTTGTCTCTCAAAACCACAAGTGAAAAGTGCTGGCAAGCCCTAGGTGAATGAATGTTTAAGATGCTGCTTCTAAAGGAAAAACTCAATGCTATTACAACTGCTTTACATTCTGGCTTTTACTATCCTTGCTTTTATAGCTGTTGCTAACTTGATTCGCAATTTGATTGTGTTTAGTTTCGATCGCCAGGGAAATTATCCCGCACGGTTTGTGAGATCCGAGCAAGGAGGCGTTGGTTCTGGAAATAAAGGTAATTATTCGCTATATGCATCAAGAAAGCAGTTAGTACCCCATCCAGAACTGTTAGATAATTCTGGTAATATCGTCAAAGAGCCACTGTTGGTAATGCGTTCGATTAATGTCGAAGATGCTCGCCAACAGCTTGATGCTCTTTACGAATCATCTCCGGGAAGTAAAGGTGATATTTCTGAGGAAAGCTAAAGTAAATATTTTGGATGAAGTATGAAATTCATATTTTTCACTCTTCATCCCTAATACTTTATTTTTAATTAGGCTTCGATCACAACTCGGAGGTTTCCACGTTTCTTGGCAACGCGACAAGCTGTAGTGCTACCGGAGCGCTCAAACTCTAGATCGAGAATTGTTGGTCCTACCCGCAAATTATGAAGAGAAAGACTATTTATCGATTCTGGTAATGCCGGATCGATAATTCTCAAGCAATTATTGGGTGCGTCGGGAACTAAGTTAACTATCATTTGCAGTAACTGGAAAATAGAACCAGTTGCCCAAGCTTGAGGAGTACAAGCTACTGGATATCTTACGGGAGCCTCATCACCTTGACGCTCGTAGCCGCAGAATAGTTCGGGTGGGCGTTGATAGGGTTGCATGGAAGTCATGTCGAATAAACCTTGGAAAAGTTCCAAAGCTTGGTCAACTAGTCCAAGGGAACGTAATCCCATTGCTATGATGGCATTGTCGTGTGGCCATACTGAACCAACATGGTAACCCATTGGGTTGTAAGCCGGGGACAAGCTACTTAGAGTACGGATACCCCAACCATTAAACATGTCGGGTGCCCGCAATCTCTCTGCGACGCTATAGGCGTTTTCAGGGGTGAAAATGCCCAATTGCAAGCAATGCCCAGGATTGGAGGAAATACTGTCAACTTGTTTACCATCACCATCTAAAGATAAGGCGCAGAAATCTTGGTCTTCGATCCAAAAATCTCTATTAAAACGAGCTTTCAAATTTCTAGCATCTTCTTGCCAGCGATCGGCTAAGTCGAGTCGTTTTTTCATCCGGGCAATTTCTGCGAGTCGCATTTTTGCCGAATAAACATAACCTTGTACTTCACAAAGGGTAATTGGACCGTTTGCCAATTCTCCTTTACGGTCTACAATACAATCACCAGAATCCTTCCAACCTTGGTTAGCTAAACCGCGCTTCGATCTACGGTAGTAGCTGAGGTAGCCTGTTTCTTCGAGATTGGTGTCGATCCAATCCATTGCCGCCAAAGCATTTGACCAAAGTTGCTCTAAGGTTTCGCGATCGTGAGTCCATACAAAGTACTCGGCATAAAGCATTAACCATAGAGGAGTAGCATCAACTGTACCATAATAAGGTGTATGGGGTATTTCCTGATTGCGAGCTAATTCCCCGAAGCGCAACTCGTGAAGAATTTTACCTGGTTCTTCTTCGCGCCAATCATCCTCAACCTTACCTTGATAACGAGCAAGCAAAATTAAAGTTTCTTTGGCAACTTCCGGATTTAACATCAAAGTTTGATAAGCAGTAATCAATGAATCCCTGCCAAACAATGTAGAAAACCACGGTACTCCAGCAGAAACAGTCTTCCGTTTTCCAAAAGACTGGCGCAACAGATACATATCTTGTTCGCCTCGCTCAATAACTCGGTTAAAAGTACCGTTATCTGAGCGAATTTTGGTAATTGTTTGTACCCAATTTTGCTCCTCCATCATTTCGGCAGATCTTGCCTGAACCAAAGTCACGGGAGCGCTAACGGTTGAGGTGGGCTTATTATTTGTAAACATATTCACCCGGTAGCCCAGTTTTTTGGTTTCGTGGGTAGCTAATTCTAATTGCCAAACAGCAGTGTAACCCTTAAAATAATCTGGTTGACGATGCTGAAAATGGATGCGCGATTCCATTATCGAGTTATCCAAGCCTTGATAAGCAAGGGTTAAGACTTGTTCTTTACCTGGGGAATCTTCGTCTTGTGTTGCTCCTAGACCATCATTACTAGCTATTTCCTCCGATTCTGGTTCTACCAAACGCAGAAGCCTACCACGTTTCTCCCTACCAAAACCTCGAACTTCAAATAAATCTACATAATCCGCGTCAAAGCTGATGCTTAATTCAAAGCTGACAGTACTCGTACTATAGTTAGATATTTCTATCTCTTCAAATAAGGCACCGTTAAGCACTAACTCTCTGCGAATCCCTACGGTATCCGCTTGCAAACGTTCATCAATTCTCGGATTCGTACACAACACCGAAAGTGAGAACCCTTTATCCGCAGTGCTGCTCAGCAAAATTGGCGATCGCCCTTCAATTTGGAAATCCAATCTACTTAAAAAGCGTGTATCGCAGCCAAACAAACCCATACTGGGATTGATATCATTAAGGGAACAACCTGCAATGTTACCTAAAGTGTCTGTGACTAAAAATAAATCATCATCTTTTATAGTTAAAGATGCTTGAGGCCTTTCACTTAAAACGCAAGGCCATTCTGGAATAGGGGCTTGGTCTGCAGGAACAAAAGTTTTTCCATCTAGTAAAATTTCTTCCGGTGTGATTAAGGTATCCGGTGTCATTGGCAAAAATTCCGTGTACAGGTGTATAGTTTCTTTGTTAGGGATGCGTCAGCAGGAAAAAAAGACGCTAATCAAAACTCGTTTGAGCCATTGAGCAAAAATATCAGTTGCATACAGTTAAATTAGGGAACACAACAAGAGCGAATATATAAAATCTTTATGAATCTGTATATATAAAAAAGTATCGTAAATAGCAAACCTAGATTGAACAAAATCAGTTAATGATTTGATTGATTTGTACTTAATTTTTGAAAGCAGTCTTATCTTTAACTTTTATAAGGCAACTATTTTCACTGTTACGATTACACCCAGTAGAAAAAGTAACCCTTGTATAATTAATCTATTAGCTATCAGCGTAAATTATTTAAACATATTATATAATTCTTATTTACTTTTATTTATATATACGTAAAACAGATATAAGCATAGTTCTAAACATTGTCTTTTTCCTCATTCGGAGAAAAACAATGCATTTTTTTTATATATACCATAAAAGTCTCACGGTTAATTCCAAAATATCAAAATATACTCGCACTTTGCGATGATTAATTTTTGGATATTCTAGTATTTGTTTAAAAGTATGTATGTTGATATTAATTGAGTGAATCGACCTCCTTTACTATTGGACTACAAGTACTATTAAAGGATGCGGTTTAAAATTCCTAGAATATACTTAAAATTACTTTCCAGGCTTTTATTCAAAACCTACTGCCTTTAATCTCGGAGTTGCAAAATTATCTAAATTAATACAGTATGCCTCTAGGTGCTGAATCCAGCATATTCTTTGGTTAGAGCACCTCCAAGCCCTACCTGAAATCGGAGGTAGGAAAACTGCTCAGCACTTCCTCTCTAGGGAGTTTAAAGTATTTCTATTTACGTAGCAAGACCTAAGCTTTAATCAATTTTAATGTATAAAATAAATCACTAGCCATCGATCGAAAAAGTAAATATATTGAGTATTATTGAGCAAAGCATGCTCTAAGTGCCAATCTCTTTTTAATGGAACACCACCTACGGTATAGGAATTATTCTAGCGGAAAGGGAGTAATTAAGCTTTGATATTTCTGAGTTCCAGACAATATTTGGGAATAACATAGCAACACGGCTTTGTTGCCCCGAGCAAAACTTGCGGATTGATTCAAATGCCCTACTCCCTATTCGCCATCTTCGGTTGCTGGATTACTAGATAAGCAGCTATAGAAATATAAATAGAATTATCTTATACTGTATTGAATAATTAAGTAGTAAAATCTGTGACAAAAAACAAAGTCCGCTTTAGGCAGACTTTGTTTAGATATATCTACATTAACATTGGTTAGTGAAGCTCATAGGCAAGAATTGTCGAATTTGGTTGCTACTGATGTATAATTTGAACTTCAAACCTTTACGGTTAATGGCTTACAACGATTGAGTGGAATTTAAAACCATCGAGTATGCTTTTTCATACTCGTCAGTCATCGATTCAAGACTAAATCGGCTGACAACGTATTCTCGACAAGTTTGACGCTCTAGTTTGGTAGCTTTTGGAACCATCTCAACCATTTCTTCCAAAGACTCGCAGACAAAACCTGTTTTTCCATCGGCAATCACTTCTGGTACTGAGCCATTATTCATGGCAATTACAGGGGTACCAGTAGCCATTGACTCAATCATCACTAAACCAAAAGGCTCTCGCCAAGTGATAGGAAACAAGGTAACCGTTGCTTCACCCAAAAGTCTCACTTTATCCTCGTGGGAAATTTCACCAAGATATTGAATTTGTTCGCCATCAATTAATGGTTCTACTTTTTCTCTATAGTAATCAACGTCCACCACGTCAACTTTACCAGCCATTTTTAAAGGTAAGCCAGCAGCACGAGCAATTTGAATCGCTTCTACTGCTCCTTTTTGTGGCGATATTCTACCTACAAAAGCCAGGTAAGCAGGTTGTGTTGGTTCGCTGCAGAAGGAATACACAGATGTATCAATACCGTTGTAGACTGTATGAACGTAATTTAAGTCTAAACAAGGTTCTTGCTGCGCCTTGGAAATACTAATTAAAGGCTGCTCGGCAAAACGCTGATGGATTAGAATACTCTCTGGTGTAAATGCACCGTGGAGTGTATGCACGGTAGGCGTTTTGACAAAACTGCTATAGGGAAGAGCCGCATAACCAATGTGAGAATGAATAATATCAAAATTGGCCTGTGCTTCTTGATAAAGTTCTGAGAGAATAATTTGATGATAGATGTCTGGCTCTACAATAGAAGAGTCAAGCCGTAGAGCTTTGTCGTGAACTGAGTGCAACTTTGCTGTTGTAATCGAGTCACCAGAAGCGAACAAAGTTACTTCATGTCCACGCCGGACTAATTCATCCGTGAGAAGTTTGACAATCAGTTCTATTCCACCGTAGCGAAAAGGGGGAACGCGCTCCCATAAAGGAGAAAGTTGAGCAATTCTCATGTTTCACCAGCTTTGTGGTAAATAAAGCATATTAGCCGGCGATCGCTATTTTTCCTAAAACTATAGAAAAATATAGCTTTAATTCTAACGGGTAAATATGCTATGCCTTGTTTTACTTCAATGGCTCGCGATGGTAGCCGCGTAATCGCTGCATCTATGACAATCACAAGGCATTAGGGTATTTGAAGGCAGCTTGATAATCACAAATAAATAAAAATTATTCGTCGCTACCATTGCTTAATGCTTCACCCTGTAGGTCTCTAATGAGTATTTGCTCTCGACTTAATTGGGATGATGTAAGCATATATTTTTAGCCATCACTTCTAGATTCTTTAATATTATTTTAGGAATCTGGAAACATAGATAGATTAATATTACATGAAACATTCATCTTTAGCAATACACCATAATATTTTGTTTTTGCTACAAGCTTCTTGTTTATCTATATACAGCTTATATTGACAACTTGTTTGTAAAGTCAATCAAGATAACAGTCTAAAAATATACATAAAAAAACTGTGGATATTAATCAGGAATTAATTAAAAGTAGCTATTAAGTAATATTGTTATTTTTTTCATAATAAATACATTGTAATAAAAATAGAAAAAATAGAATTATTTGCAGAATTATATAAACAATTCAAGTTTTTCAAGCTTAAATTG
>JBCBQE010000235.1:0-8622 GCA_039820385.1 Cyanobacteria bacterium J06635_10 | reverse complement strand
AGACAAGTAGAATATAAAGCTTTGGGATTAAAAAAAATCACTCCTGTTGATAAAGTGGAAGACGGTTTTTATCCCTAAGTCAACGCCGACATAATCATATTGCTTTTGGGTAATTTTCGGTTCTATTTCATAAGAAAAAGAAATATACCAATCTCCCGCTGTTCTAGATATAGTCAACGTTTTGGTTGTTGTGTGAGGCAAAATCTCATAGGTTGAAACCCAACCAATAGTAGGTAATTTAATACGTTTGCCACCAATATTTATTGCTCTACCACTTGCATTAATTGTAAAACTATCGTTTTTACCTTTTCTCTTAAACTTGGGATATTCTGCACGTTGAGCAAAGAAGTTTTTAAAAGCTTTCCCTAAATTATTAAAAGCAAATTCTGTAATTTTTTGACAAATACCTTTCTCTTTAATCCAAGGTAAAGCAGGCTTGACTTCATTATTAAAAAATTTCTTTAAAATTAAATGATTTGGTTGATATCCTTCTCTATACAAAGCCTGCCAAGTTGCAAGTCCCCAATTGTAAATAAATCGGGATATACCAGCATGTTTTGACATCATAATTTTTTGCTCGGATGTCAATTTTAACTTTGTTTTAATAGAAGTTAACAACACAAATAAACTAATGAATATAATTTATTATACGGACAACCAACCACAAGCATAAATTACTATAAAAAGTTGGAGCAAGTCTAGGATGTTTATGTAAATTTTATTTAAAAAGAATATTGCACTATCTGTTGTAGCGAAATGTCAAGGTTTGTCCGGGAAATAGTCTACTAGGACATAACTCCCGCTAAAGCTGGATTTTTTTCTTCATCTGGGACTTTCAGCTTCTCAGCCAGTTTATTGACGACATCATCATTCCACCCTGCAACATCCTGCTCTAGTTTGCGGAATACAAAGAAGCTGCCATAACTCTCCTCTTCAGCGCCATTTGGATCTTTGAACAAAACTAAACTTAAGGGTGCCCGGGGGTCCCATTGGGAAAAGTCGCTATGTTCTCTTTCCTTGTCAATATCTCTCCCAAGAAACAGTGGTTGGCTGACTCCATCTCGAAATCCGAAGTGCTCGATCTCTTCTCCATCATTATTTCTGAGCACGTAACCTATCTCATGGTGGACAACAGAGGCAATGCCACTCAAATCTTTTTCTATTGCCGCTACTTTGTTTCTTAATAAAGCAGGCTGTTTAAGTAGTCGCTTCTTTTCCTTCTGCTCTAACTCTTTTAGCTTTTTAGTTTCCGAGCCTATTATTCTGTCAGCTGCGAGCAGAACCAGAGCATGAATTTCTTCTTTAAAACCTGATTCCCATTGGTTGGAATCGTCGCCGAGTTCTTGCTGCATGTTATAGTCTTGCATCCCTTGTCGAAATGCGTCGTCATTGGGCAAATCCCCATAGCTATACCCCAAGTGCATATAACCAGCCCTTGTCAAAAAGAAATTGGCAAATAGTCCACCCGGTACGTCTTTCTCCAGCCGATGCAGCATTGTCTGCTTAGCTTGCTCCAGTGCTGAGGTGACATACCTCTGACTAAAATTACCAATCCATTGCTTGGCGGCTTCAATATCGTCCCCAAATTTCAAGAACAAATAAACAGCATGGTTCCGTCCGTGTGATTTGATGATGTTACCCTGTATCTCATTTAAGAGTCCTTCATGTTCAAACTCATCAAAAGGGGTAACAATTTCGACGATTTTGTTGATGTCGGCTGTCATAACTAACTCCTTGGTTCGGATTTACTGAAACTTGTCTAGTTGAGATTCACATTCAGAGATGTTTGACAATCAGTCAAATGTAAAGTCAAAAAAATCCCATAAATATCGGTAATTAGCTGTTGACTAATTGCACGATTTTGGCGTGGGAGGGCTTACCGACACTATTGAGGTAGAACAGCATGTAGTAGCCGGGTGGGGTAAAGTGCTCGTTGCTGGGAGCAGTGAAGGGAATGGTAGCGTTTTGGCTGCTTAAGTATTGAATATTTTCGTTGTCAATCTGGAGATCTACCAATCTTTGACCATTATCAAAAGAGTGGGTGACAGATCCAAATTTCACAAGAACTATGGAACCTGGTTCATCTGTTGAGACATTGTTGACAGAAATGGTTTCAGTCGCGCCATATTGCATTGTTGTCGGAGCATTCGTAATCTCTGAGCGCTCGCTAGAACCAAAAAGATAGGGGGGGTAAAAAATCGCATGTTGCCAAATTTCACCGCTATTACCATCAGTACCTTTTTCCACAAAGGCAAAGTCATTCTTGGTATCCAGACGAACAGTTCCGTCTTCAACGAATCTAGCAGCACGAGAGTTATTGCCACCCATGACTAACACCCGGGCATCTGGTAAAAGCAGAGCAGTGTTGTGATAAAGCCTTGGCTCAATATCCGGGTTCATCAGCTTGGTGCGAAAGCCTTGGGATTCCTCCTCATCAGGTATCAACAAGGTGGGGTTGTAAGCTGGACGAGTTTCGGCGTAGTTACCCCCATTCACCACCAGAATTTCCTTAGTGGGTAGAATCACGGCCTGTTCCATGGCCCGTTTGCCATAGCGACCCAATTTTGATTCCTGCTTGACATACTGATACTTGAGTGGAAAACCTTGAACCTCACCAGCTACGATATCCTCAGTGTTCAGTAGGATATCCTCATCGATTTGACCCAAAAAGCCCTCATCTATTTCCCACTCACCTATACCATCTTGGTTTTCTGGTGCTTTCCAACGCTCTAAACTAGAAACGATAGTTGCTCCTTCAATGACATCTTTTCCAGGCCCAATACCAATGTTATTAGTGCCCATGATGCCACCTAGTAAGAGAACATCTCCATTAGGAGAACTGGGGTCTAGTAGACCTGTACCATACACTTTATTAATGGCCTTTCTGTTAGGCCCTGGCTCAAAGCTAATAGAATACTCACCCTTATCATCTTTATTGAAGGTTACGAAATAGCTATGGACACTTGCATGAGCAATCTTGGGTTCATTTTTACCACCGCCATCTCCTGTGATTAAGAATCGGTTTTCCTGTTTGGTGGGTAGTATGCGGGCGTAGAGGTCTATAATGTCAGAACCGTAGCTCACATCGTTCATCCGAGTTACAAACGGACTGTTGGGGAGATTCTTGACATCGATAGCCTGCCAACTGTTGTTGTTGGGATCGTAGATTTCCACCAAAGTGCTTATCTGCTGAGAGGGATCTGCTGTGAATCCGGAAAAAGAAGCGATCGCCCCATCAGCTAAAGGAACAAGGGTAGGATACCAGTGACCATCCTGAGTTAAACCTAGGTTTTCCCAAGTATTGTCATTCCAATGAAAAACATTGGCTTGTTTTGACCCCGAAAAATGTACACCTGGGTAATATTGTCGAGTCCCCCCGATAAATAACACATCGCCGTTAGGTAGCTGTAAATGACCAGAACAAAATAGGTCATTGCTTTCGCCGTTTATCTCCGCATCGGGTGATTCAATACGCTCGAAGGGAGATGTTGTGAAATCTGCTTCTCCATCTTCATCGAGATCGGAAAGGGAAGGGTCGAAGATGGAGGTGTTATTTACCACATCATAATCTTTTGTATTAACACCATCTTCTATTTTGCCGTCTACTGTCACGCGGTTGCGGTTGCTACTACCGTTGACAATTAGAACTTTGTTGTTAGGTAATACAGCTGCATGAACAGCTTGCATCCGATCGCTTTCGTCGGGCATCGGTAGCATATACCAAGCGCCCATTTCTTCGGCACAACCTTCATAGGTAAGGAATTGTTTGCCTAATTTATCTAGCAGTTGAGTTTCTAGTTGACCTGGTTCTGCCGCACAGATCGGCGCATCAGTTGCCGCTTCTTGAGCGATGGCATAACCTGGCCCCCAAAGGCGATCGCCACGAATAAAACCAGGAGCCCTGAGATTTTCAGAAGCTTGTTAGGCCTCGCATTTTTTCTAGTCATAAATTGTTGTAAAAGTTGTCTAAAACTGCAAAAACACAATAGTAGTTCTTGGACAGTACAAGTGTAATCTAGCAAGAGTAAAAAAGAATAATCAGTGCAATTTGCTGTTAACTCGCACGCTCTCAGAAAAGCTGTACTCCCTTTTATTCTGATTAGATCTATCTATTTTGTATTACAGAACACAAGTATTGTATTTGATATTTTTTTATACTTCAATAGACTTTAAATTATTTAATATTCGTTTATTTATTGTCAAAATTGATTTGAAGGAGAATTCATTTAACCCACATTCTGCCCTTATCACAAAAGTTTTTCCAGTGAAAGAAGATTAAAAAAATTTATCTACGCAAGTAGTCATATTATTTACTTAACTCCCATGAGATTCATATTCTCAACAAGTAGCAATAATTATTATGGTTAATTCATAGATAAGAAATTATGATTTTTGCTTTAATACCTGTATTTTACTTATGCTTTTTCAGTAAAAAGCTACAACAAGTAGCTGAGTATTGATCTTTAGGACTTACGCAACTGGAACATTTCTGTTGTAGGGGAGGCAAAATTCGGTGTAGATTTACGAACCGAATTATTGCCGTTGCTTGTACACTGACTGATTTCTCAACGCAGCAATCGGGGTTGTAGTGTCACGCACCAACAGGATATTGTGACAATTGCGTAAGTCCCGATCTTAATTAATAGCGATTTTGGATAAATAAAATATTGTTGATATGCAATTAAAAATTAGCTCAGACTTTTTTCGTTCAGAACTTTCTAAAACCAACCATCGTTGTTCAATTCCACCATGATTTATTTTTTTATAAAAATAATAATATCCTGCCAAACAACATGCTAATTGTTCGTATATTTTTGTGTTAATGATATTTTTTATTATTAATAGGACTTACGCAACTGGCACATTTTTTTGTAGGGTGCTCGTACACTCACTAATTTTTAACGTATTAATAAGGCAATCAGTGTACGGCACCATGCGAGTCTTGTGACGCGCAGCCTTAGTCCTGATTAAGCTTAAAACAAGACTTCAGTGAATAGTTTACAAGTACTACTCATTAGTGATTTTTTTAGTACTCATGAACTTGAGACAGTTAGGGTGGGGAATGTGGGATTAAAGTGAAGAGAATGACTAGCTACAAAATTGAGCCGAAGGATAGATTACTTATTGTCCTTGATAGTAGAAAAAATAAAATCATCGCACTTACTACTGTGGAAAACTACCTTCTTCACTGAGCAGAATAATCAAATCGCCATCATATTTATAATAGTTGCGGCTTTGAAATAGAACATGATAAAGCAGAAGCTTTATTGGTATATCAAATGACACACATAATGCATCCTCTAACTTCTAACTCTACATTAAGAATATGTTAAGTAATTATTCAGAATATCTTATACACAGAAAATGGATGGAAAAAGCTCTAAAGCTATCTCAATCGGCGGGAAATGCTGGTGAAGTTCCTGTGGGCGCTGTTATTATTGATTCATCCGAAAATATAATTGCAGAAGGTGAAAATAGAAAACAACGCGACAGCGATCCTACAGCCCATGCGGAAATCATCGCTATACGAGAAGCAACACGCAGGTTACAAACTTGGCGGCTGCATGAATGTACTCTCTACGTCACTCTCGAACCTTGCCCGATGTGTGCTGGTGCTATTGTTCAAGCCCGTGTTGGCCTACTAGTCTATGGAGTAGATGACCCGAAAACTGGCGCTATTCGCACTGTTGCGAACATTCCCGATAGCGCGGCTTCCAATCACCGTTTGCGTGTAATTGGAGGCATCTTAGAATCTGACTGCCGCTCCTCATTACAAGCTTGGTTTGTGAATCGGCGACATAGGAAAATATAAAGGACAGAGGTAAAACTGTCCAGTCAGTGCTACAAAAGTTAGGGCAGAAAATCTACGGTGTTACTAATCAAGAATTCTTTACATTTTGATTCACTTAATATTAAACAGTCACCGTGATGATGGAAATTTATTCAATATTTGATACCAGTAAAAGAAAAAAAGCCAATAGTCAGTTAGACACTAAATTGGCCTATACTAATTCGCGAATTTCTCCTTGGTTAAGTTCTCTAACTTACTTGTTAGCGGGAAATATACTTTTACCTTTGTACTTTAGCCAAATCACAATTACCGGACAGGAAAATTTACCATTAAGCGGCCCTGTAATCTTAGCCCCTACCCACAAAGCGCGTTGGGATTCCTTACTTTTGCCTTATGCAACAGGACGTTGTGTTACCGGTAGAGATTTGCGTTTTATGGTCACAAGTACTGAGTGTCGAGGCTTTCAAGGCTGGTTTGTCCGGCGTTTGGGAGGATTCCCCATTAATGCAAAACGCCCTTCCATTACAACTCTCCGCCACACGGTTGAATTGCTACAACATGGCGAAATGTTAGTTATTTATCCCGAAGGCGGAATTTTTCGCGATCGCGAAGTTCACCCGCTAAAACCTGGAATTGCGCGTTTGGCTTTGAGTGCAGAATTATCTCACCCCGGTTTGGGAGTGAAAATTGTACCCATTTGTTTAAATTACAGTCACCTTTATCCAACTTGGGGTACCGACGTGAGCATTAGCATCGCTCCGTCAATCAAAGTATCCGACTATGCTCGAGATTGTCTAAAACAAGACGCTAAGTCCCTTACAGATGATTTAGCTTATGCACTGCAACAGCTAAACTATCAATATGATGATTTACCTAATACTGGTTTTGTGCAAATAGAAAGTTAGTTGTTAATCGTTAATTGATAAACTGCACTTGAAGAGCGAAATTGCCATTCACTGTTCACTGTTCACTGTTCACTGTTCACTGTTCACTGTCAAAGCAAGTTCCCAATTCTTTAATTTGCCTACATCTTGTGGTGAGGTATCAATAACCCATAACTGCCAAAGTCCTTTAGCTGAATGATTGAGTAGATTTTTCAAAGCTGGATGAGTTTGTACAGAATAAGTGGTAAGTAAATCCTTACGACAACCTAATGTACGACTTTGTAACAATACCCGTTGATTGTTGGGGGCAATCAAGTAAATTTCTAAATCGCTTAAAAATTCATGGGTGATGTTGACGCTAACTTGAATATCTTTTACAAAACTAGAGTCAGATATAGCAATCCCGCTTTTTATCCCTTGTTTATCATCATCGGGAATAGATAATATTGCATTATTACGCCCTTCTACATTCTTAGTCGCGATCGCGGTATTAGCTTGAAGTTTTTGTGCTGCTTTTACCGCAGAGAGCGCATTTACTTTACCGTAACCAAACCACGGAGAATGACCTATATCATCGTAACTGCCGTAACGCAACCCTAATTGTGGATCTGGTTCTAAATCAACTATTTTATCTGCAGTTTCTTCAAGTATTCGTTTCACTTGCTGAGTTGTTAAGTCAGGATTCGCTGACAAAATTAATCCTACAACTCCTGCAACCACGGGAGTTGCGCTAGAAGTACCGCCAAAATAGGGAGTAAAATCGCCTTTCGTATAGCCGCTGGCTCCTAATTGATCGGTTGTAAACATTCGGAGCCCGGAAAGTGAAGCCGTAATAGCGGGTTGTGTATGAACAAAGCCTGTTTGTTCAAACCACATACCTGGTTGAGCATTATTACTGGGAGCGCATACCGAAATATTGTTGCCCCAATTGCTGTAGGCGGCTTTTGTGTTCAAGCTGGTGGATGCTGCAACTGCGATCGCATCTGGATGCACCGCAAAGCCATTGAGCCACTTTGTCTGGCCAGCAACAATGTTTTTTACCCAACCACGTTCGCATACAGTACCATCAATAGGACGGTTAGCGTTACCTGCAGCAAATAAAATAACACAACCCTTGCCATTGCGTCCTTTGGTAGCAGCGCGAGTAATAGCAGCACGTTGACGTAAGGAGAGGGGATAGTATACCGCAGATGCTCCCCAACTGCAAGAAATCACACTAGCTCCCTTTTGAATTGCCCAATCAAAAATTGTTTCTACAGACTCATCATCTAAAAATCCGCTGGTGCGAATAGGCATAAACGCACAACCGGGAGCAACTCCTGCAATTCCGGTACCATTTTCTTCGGCAATAGCGATTCCGGCGCAAGCAGTGCCGTGACTGGGTTGTTTTTGTGTGGGTATTGGTAAGAAATCTTTATCTTTTAAATCCAAGGGAGCGACTATTTTTCCACTACCCATAAAATCGGGATGATTCAAATCAAAAGAATCATCTACCACCGCAACAATAACTGAACGAACTCCCCGGGTAATATCCCAAGCTTTTTCGATTGAAATATGAGATCCATTTGCCAACTGATTCCCGCCATTGTGATTGAGATACCATTGTTGAAAATAAAGAGGATCGCGAGGTTTATAATGAGTTTCTTGATGGATAATAATATTAGGTTCGCTAGCTATAACTTCAGGGTTACCTTGTAACCTATTAGCAATTTTGATGGGATTTTGTGTAGCTTGTTTGCCAACAAGAAAGACAAAAGTATTAGGAAGACCATCAACAGTTTTGTAAAGAACTAAACCAAATTTTGCTGCAGTAGCGTTAATTCTGGGAGAATCTACCCAAGAAGCAAATTCAATAGTGATTTGGTCGCTTAAATAAACTTTGTTTCCAGAATTACCTTTGATTTGGTAAACATGACTGGCGAAAGCAACATTTTCCGAACTTCGTGC